>NZ_PJAP01000961.1:0-2917 GCF_002836795.1 Shewanella sp. 11B5
GTATTTTAGGCGCGCAGGCAGCAGGGATTGACGGCGTTGACAAACGTATGGACGTATTAGCCGTGGCGCAACGCGCTGGTATGACGGTGCATGACTTAGCCGATTTTGAGCTCACATACGCGCCTCCGTTTGGTTCTGCACGCGATGTAGTCAATCAAGCAGGTATGGTCGCAGCCAATGTATTATTAGGTGATGAAGCCATTTGTCACAGTCAAGATTTACACGCTTTGACCACAGAGCAAATCATTGTCGATATTCGAAACCCTGGGGAACTCACGGCCGTGGGATCAATTGCAGGCGCAATGAATATTCCATTACCAGAGCTTAGAGACCGGCTAAACGAACTCCCTAAAGACAAAGAGTTACTGGTATTTTGCCAGGTGGGTTTACGCGGACATGTCGCTTATCGCATGTTAATACAGCATGGTTTTAAAGTGCGTAACCTCACTGGTGGTTATAAAACCTACCAAATGGTTAATGCGCGCTTTTAAAGCATTGCTGGGATTTATACTCATCAATAAATAAGGTCTTGTGTGAACCGTTCAAGATAGCAAACAAAGCCACAGTCAATGTGTTGTCTGTGGCGACGCTAAACAAAATCTATTGTCGTTACAGTGTAAATTTTTTGCTGACGGTGACAATCAAGTTGTCGGTTATCATAAAGTGAGTCCGCAGCTTCAAGGCTACAACAGCTTCTTGCATGGCGGCGTTGCCAGTGCCTTAGTCGATGCGGCGATGACTCATTGTTTGTTGATGCAAGGTATTAAGGCCTTAACCGCCGAAATGACCATCCGCTTTGTTGCCCCCATAAAGGTTGGTGATGCCATCAAAATTGTCGGTCGCTTGTTGAGTCAACGCTTAGGGATGTACCAATTAGAAGCAGCGCTCTATGTTAACAATAAAGCTTTCGTGACAGCATCGGCAAAGTTTATCCAACCTAAAAGTGGCGTCATCGGCTAGCGTTTTGCAAACAGCAAATTAACAAGTACTAGAAAAATTTCCAGTTAATTTTAGTCAAAAAAAACCAGCCCGAAAGCTGGTTTTGATTATTCCTGAGTGTCAGCTACTGCCGACCTATGCCATTACGCTTGTGGGCGCATCGCTGGGAATAAAATCACGTCGCGAATGGTATGCGTGTTAGTGAATAGCATCACTAAGCGGTCGATACCAATACCTTGACCTGCTGTTGGTGGTAAACCGTGCTCTAGTGCTGTGATGTAGTCAGCGTCATAGAACATTGCTTCGTCATCGCCTGCATCTTTAGCATCAACTTGCGCTTTAAAACGGTTGTCTTGATCTTCAGCATCGTTGAGCTCGCTAAAGCCGTTAGCCACTTCGCGGCCGCCGATAAAGAACTCAAAACGATCGGTAATGAAGTCATTGTTATCATTACGACGCGCCAAAGGTGAAATATCAGCTGGGTAGCCAGTAATGAACGTAGGTTGCATTAACTTAGTTTCAGCCGTTTCACCGAATATTTCTTCAAGTAATTGACCACAAGTCCAGAATTTCTCTAACTTGATGCCTAGGCTCGATGCTAAGTCGCGCATAAACTCTACGTCTTTAACTTGCTCGTAGGTCATAGCTTGAATAGTCGCATTGTCAGGATTGTATTTCTGAATCGCTTCTAACATGCTTAAACGAGAATAAGCGCCACCAAACTCAACAGTTTCTTCACCATACGGCATGCTAGTACTGCCTAATAATTCTTGAGCAATTGACCCCAGCATTTCTTCGGTTAAGTCCATTAGGTCTTTGTAATCAGCATACGCCATATAGAATTCCATCATGGTGAATTCTGGGTTATGACGTGGTGATAAACCTTCGTTACGGAAGTTACGGTTAATTTCGAACACACGCTCAAAACCACCAACCACTAGACGCTTAAGGTACAGCTCTGGCGCGATACGTAAGTACATAGCCATGTCTAATGCATTGTGATGCGTTACAAATGGACGCGCAGAAGCACCACCAGGAATAACGTGCATCATTGGGGTTTCAACTTCCATGAACTCTTTTTTGACCATAAAGTTACGGATTGCGGCAACCACTTTAGAGCGCATAATAAAGGCATTGCGCGAATCTTCGTTAACGATCAAATCAACGTAACGCTGACGGTAGCGAGTTTCTTGGTCTGTTAAACCATGGAATTTTTCAGGTAACGGACGCAATGCTTTGGTCAGTAACTGATATTCTTCCATATTAACGTATAAGTCGCCCTTGCCAGATAAATGCAGCTGACCTTTAACACCAATGATGTCACCGATGTCTAAACCTTGATAACGCTCTTTTAAATCGCCTTGTACTGGCTTACCAGCATAAGCTTGAATACGACCAGACACGTCTTGAATCACTAAAAATGGACCACGCTTTGCCATAACACGGCCAGCAATACTGGTTTGAAAAGCTAACTCTTCTAGCGCTTCTTTAGTTTGCTCGCCATATTGTGCCTGTAATTCAGCCGCTTTATGACTACGCTGCCATGTATTTGGATGAGCATTCGCAGGACAGTTGGTGCGGATATGTTCTAATTTAGCGCGACGTTCAGCAATCAGTTTGTTTTCATCTTGTACGTGTTCAGTCATATTATATTCTCGCGTTTACTCGCCACACTTACATGGCGGAAAAGTTAATTTAATTAAAGTCCTGATTTTAGGCTGGCTTCAATAAACTTATCTAAATCACCATCCAGCACAGTTTGAGTGTTGCGGTTCTCAACCCCTGTACGTAAATCTTTGATACGGGCGTCATCTAATACGTATGAACGAATTTGACTGCCCCAGCCGATATCTGATTTTGCATCTTCAGCAGCTTGTTTATCGGCATTTTGTTTATGCATTTCTAACTCGTACAACTTCGCCTTTAATTGCTTAAAAGCAGAGTCACGGTTTTTATGTTGTGAGCGATCGTTTTGACA
>NZ_PJAP01000962.1:0-2915 GCF_002836795.1 Shewanella sp. 11B5
ATTGCCGACATGGCAGGGCCAACTGGCAGTCCGCTGTATGGCATGTTCGATATGGTCAGCCAAATTAATCAGCAAAATGAGCAAGGTGACTCAAGTTATCCAATTCAACAAAATTTGGTTAATCAGCCTGATGGATTAACCGACGTGTCGATTCTGTGGGACGGTGAATGGAAAATCACATATGAAACCTTCCGCGATATGGGCATTGCTTATGCCGTTGGCATGATTGCAATTTACTTACTTGTAGTCGGTCAGTTTAAATCTTATATCGTGCCGTTAATCATCATGGCGCCCATTCCGTTGACCATCATAGGTGTTATGCCTGGGCACGCTTTATTAGGCGCTCAATTCACGGCTCCGTCTATGATAGGCATGATAGCGCTGGCAGGCATTATTGTCCGAAATTCAATTTTGCTGGTCGATTTCATTAATCAACAAATAGCCGCAGGAGTTCCCTTAGAGCAGGCGGTTATCCATTCAGGCGCAGTACGAGCAAAGCCAATTATGTTGACAGCATTAGCGGCAATAATAGGGGCATTATTCATTATTGATGACCCTATTTTTAACGGATTAGCCATCAGTTTAATATTTGGTATTTTTATCTCAACCATTTTAACCTTGGTGGTGATTCCGGTGTTGTATTTTTCAGTAATGAAACATAAGCATCTGTAAAAACATTATTTATTCACTGGGCTACGCCCAATAAGGAGCTAAACATGTCAGTAGAACGAAGTATTATGGCCTTTGCTGGCTTTATGGTTTTATTATCTCTTGTGTTAACCGCAACAGTTAGCCCGCATTTTGTCTGGCTTACTGTATTTGTAGGCGCTAATCTATTTCAGAGTGCTTTTACAGGCTTTTGTCCTGCAGCGATGATAATGAAAAAATTAGGCGTCAAAACTGCAGCTGAAATAGCCTTAAATAAATAACAAGGAAATTATCGTGTTTAAAAAATCTATGCCGTTGTCTGTTCAATCTATTTTGGCGCTATTGGTCTTATTCGCGGCATCTCTTATGCCTACTTGGGCTGCAGAGCAAGAGCCTAGCGTTGCTTGGGAAAAAATAGACCGCGGTGTCACGTTAATTGATGTGCGCACTGCTGAAGAGTTTGCTGCAGGACATATTGACGGTGCTATTAATATTCCATTTGAAAATATCGTCTCAGAGTTGGCAAAGCGCAATATCACTAAAGACTCCGAAATAGTCCTTTACTGCCGCAGCGGTAACCGTAGTGGTATGGCGCAGGAATCATTAGTTAAGCAGGGTTACAGCAACACCTATAATGCGGGTGGTTTTGATAGCTTAATATCAGCACGATAACCTCTCTAACAATCTAAAACCACAGGCCTATAACTGTGGTTTTATTAAACATATCCAATAGTTTATCGTATTGATATCTTCCTCATATCAATACGATGAACGTTGCTACTTTCAGCCCCCCTATATTTTGTCTGCAAAAATATCTTTACACATAATATTAGATAATTATTTATTAGCATAAAGCGGATCCGTTTATGCACTTTCTAGCTAAGCGCTTTCATTAAGTTAACTCCATTAAAGCTCGAAAGATACCCGTCTACCAGCTCGAGACCTAGTTGAATTTTAATTCAAAAATTATAGGTAAAAAATCAAGTAAATCCGTTCTATAAGACCAGTTACTTGACAACAAACATTAACAACTTGTTTACACCAGGCTGAAATGTGGTTACCTTTTAGACAGATAGGCAAAATAGCTTATCAGTAAAACATAATTAAAAAAGACATTACGTCCCACCCTGATTAACATGGAAGATAATATGAAAAAGCATAAAAATCCAACGGTCGTGCTTAGCATGACAGCACTCGCTTTGGCCATTTCAACTCAAGTAAACGCAGCACCAGCCCCTTCTCAACTCTCTGCAACGAATCAACAAATTGAACAACAATCACCTTTACCGAAACGATATATCGTTAAGTTCAGAAATGATAATGCTGCACAGATACTCAATAGCAGTTCCGCTGTACAAAATGTAAATGCTGAAACGGACAACAGTATGGCTTACGAGCCTCGTTCAAACGAAGTATTTACTCAATTTAGAGCCTTGAATAGCGTAAAAGCACGAGAAATGAAGCGCGTAGGTCGCAGTAATAGTTACTCGGTAAAGCTCGACTCGTCTTCTATTAAAGCATTACGTTTGCGTCAAGATGTTGAATACGTGGAAGAGGATTTACCCCGTAGACTGCTAGCAGAGACAACACCTTGGGGACAAACCTTTGTAGGTGCGACTGTGTTAAGCGACAGCCAAGCAGGTAACCGTACTATCTGTATTATTGATTCTGGTTATGACCGCAGCCACAATGATTTAAGTGGTAACAATGCAACCGGGACCAATAATTCAGGCACCGGTAACTGGTATCAACCAGGTAATAATAATGCCCATGGTACTCACGTAGCAGGTACAATTGCCGCAATAGCAAATAACGAAGGTGTGGTCGGGGTTATGCCTAACCAGAATGCCAATATTCATGTTGTAAAAGTGTTTAACGAAGCTGGATGGGGCTACTCATCATCGTTAGTCGCTGCGATTGATACGTGTGTTACTTCAGGTGGTGCAAACGTAGTCACAATGAGTTTAGGTGGCAGTGGTTCAACCACAACTGAGCGTAATGCATTAAATACTCATTATAACAATGGGGTGTTATTAATTGCAGCTGCTGGTAATGCTGGCGACAGTAGTTATAGCCTGTCTCTAAAACACTTTGAAGCTGGCGGAGGAAGGGGAAGTGGAAGTTTCGGTGGGTGCCCGAATCATTAAAAAAAAAAAAAAAGAAAATAAAACAAGTGCTAGAAGTTGACAATGACAGAAACTAGATAGTGTAAAAAAATATAAATTAGATATACACGGATACAGTCTTAGAAGAAGATATATAAATAG
>NZ_PJAP01000963.1:0-2914 GCF_002836795.1 Shewanella sp. 11B5
AGTCATTAGAACTAGTCAGCTTGAATCAGTGTTTACTATCCAATGTTTATGACTCAATGTTTAGCAATCAATGCTCATAAATGATTGCGATCTGATCGGTGACACGGCATTTAGATTGAAACGCAGTAATGCGTTTCAATCTGTTGCTGATATCTGCAACTTATCGATTTATTCAGTAATCTTTTTCACTAAATCACGACCTAACTGCATCATATGCACTTGGTCTGGGCCATCGGCTAAACGCAAAGTACGTTGGCCTGCCCATGCGTGTGCTAAGAAAGTATCTTGACTCACACCCACTGCACCGTGGCACTGAATAGCACGGTCAATCACATCAAGAGACATGTTCGGCGCAACAATTTTGATCATGGCAATCAGTTCTTTGGCGGCTTTATTGCCGTCTGTATCCATTTTTTGCGCCGCTTTTAAGGTCATTAAACGGGCTTGTTCAATTTGGCAGGCAGATTTAGCAATATCTTCACGTACTGACTGTTGCTTGATCATCGGTTGACCAAACACAATACGTTCGCCAACGCGTTTACACATTAAATCTAACGCGCGCTGGGCTATACCGACTGAGCGCATACAGTGATGAATTCGTCCAGGGCCAAGACGGCCTTGAGCAATTTCAAAACCTTTGCCTTCTGCAACAATAATATTTTCAACCGGTACGCGGACATTGGTAAATGTCACTTCGCCATGACCTTCTGGCGCATCGCTGTAACCAAACACTTTCATTGGTCGCACCAACGTCACGCCCGGGGTGTTCATTGGCACAAGCACTTGAGATTGTTGAATGTAACGATTGCTGTTGGTTGGGTCTGTTTTGCCCATCACAATCATAATTTCACATTGCTTACGACACGCGCCACTGATGTAAAACTTACGGCCATTAATGACATACTCGTCACCATCGCGTTCAATGCTTAACTCAATATTAGTCGCATCACTTGAGGCAACTTCTGGCTCTGTCATGGCAAACGCGGAACGGATTTTGCCTTCTAGCAATGGCTCTAACCATTGTTTTTTCTGGGCTTCATTACCGTATTTAGCCAATACTTCCATGTTGCCGGTATCGGGTGCCGCACAGTTAAACACTTCTGACGCCCACATCACTTTGCCCATAATTTCAGCCAGAGGTGCGTATTCTAAATTGGTCAATCCAGCACTGTATTTACCGTAAGCAACGGGCAGAAATAAATTCCACAATCCTTCGGCTTTCGCTTTGGCTTTTAATTCTTCCATTAACGGAGGCGTTGACCAAGGATCAAGCTCTACCTGTCGGTGCATTTCTTCTTCAACCGGAAACACGTTCAAATCCATAAAATCGCTTACACGTTTGATTAATGCTTGAACTTTTTCACTGTATTCAAAATTCATGTTCTACCCTTCTATTGGTCATTACGGTGTAATAGCAGTGCTAGAGTGAGGCTTAATATTTCAATTAAGACTCAATCAGATCAGCAAACGTTAACTGAGTGACGTTAATGATTTTTTGTTAAACGGTTTAATATCCGCGATGGCTTTGTGTTTAATTTTATTGACCCACTGCGGATCGACTAATAAGGCTCGACCGACAGCGACTAAATCAAATTCGTTATTGTTTAAACGTACTAATAACTCATCAATGCCTGTTGGATTAGACGTACCCGATAAATCGGCATTACCTTCGCCAATAAAGTCAGCGTCTAACCCCACATTGCCAACAGTAATAACAGGCTTATTGGTCAGCTTTTTGGTCCAACCCGCTAAGTTAAGGTCTGAACCTTCAAATTCAGGCACCCAAAAACGGCGTGTACTGGCATGGAAAATATCGACGCCAGCATCGCTTAGCAAACCTAAAAATGTCGCTAACTCTGAAGGGGTTTGACACAGTTTTGCGCTGTAATTTTGTTGTTTCCACTGTGAAAAACGGAAGATAATCGTAAAGTCATCACCCACAGCGGCGCGAATCGCTTTTACTATTTCAACACCAAAGCGAGTACGATTTTCTAACGATCCGCCGTATTTGTCATCACGTTCGTTCGTGCCTTCCCAAAAGAATTGATCAACTAAGTAACCGTGGGCGCCGTGTACTTCAATGGCATCAAAGCCAATGTTTTTGGCATCCAATGCGGCTTGTGCAAAAGAGGCAACCACTTCGTTGATATCATCCTGTGACATTGCAACGCCATTTTTAGCACCGGGTTTATACAAGCCTGATGGACTATAAGCTGGGGCTTCTTTGTCTGGACCAACGCCGGGTTTTCTTACAGAACCTACATGCCAAAGCTGTGGGGCAATTTTGCCACCTGCCGCATGCACTTCATCCACTACGTGTTTCCAGCCAGCTAATGCTGCTTCGCCATAAATAGCGGGTACATTTTCATAACCGTTAGCGGCTTTATGAGAAATAAATGTGCCTTCGGTGATAATTAATCCCACGTCACCCTCAGCACGTCTGCGGTAATATGCTGCAACTTCTTTATTAGGAATGTAATTTGGTGAAAACGCACGTGTCATTGGCGCCATAACGGTTTTGTTTTTAAGTGCTAACGATTTAGTGTTAAATGATTCAAATAACTTATCGATACTGGTGTTTTTGTCACTGTTCATGGGTACTTCCTAGCCTGTTATATCTTTTATTTTGTCTGCAATATTGTTTTTACTGTCGGTAATGCGTTACCTCATTAGACCGTTAGCCAATCAAATAGCCACCATCAACATTAATAGCCGTACCCGTGGTGTAGCTTGATGCGTTTGAGGCGAGATACAACACTGTGCCGGCCATTTCATCTGGCTGAGCCACACGCTTCATTGGTACGTGGTACATCATTTGTTTCAAAATGGCTGGGTTATCAACTAACGCAGAAGCAAACTTGGTATCTGTTCCGCCGGGTAATAGAGCATTCACGCGGATATTGAATTGGGCACA
>NZ_PJAP01000964.1:0-2837 GCF_002836795.1 Shewanella sp. 11B5
AGACTGGCAACAGAGCCATCACTGAACACGTATAACATTAACGGCATATTACGACGTGAGGCATATTCTAAACACGCGCCCATGCAGCGACCGGCTCGTAAATCTCTTAACTCACCGGTAGCGCGCTCGCCAGTGTGATAGTCAAAGCCCCCCATGGTGACCGTACCCGCACCAGAAAAGCCATTCACCACTAACTTCATGATTGACGCGGTTTTTTGGAACTCAGACTCTGAGTCAAATTCATTAATACCAAAAATACCTCCTGGGCCGACAATATCAGGGTCTAACAATGGATTTAATGTTGATGGATCGCCAAAACGGTCGGCAAGATCGGCACTTTTAACATAACCACAATTAACCAAATCTTTAATCACATCACCGCGGGTAACTTGCGTGTTCACCGCCGCCATTTTTTGCGCGCTAATACGTTGAATACTTTCCATTACAGCCACGGCATCACGTTGCGACAATAAATTGAATAAATCACCTACATCCACTAAACCCGTTACGTCTGAAGGTCGGTCAATTTTAGTGGGCCGTTTGCTTAAATCGATAAAGCTGGTGGGCGCCATTGAATTGCCGCCTGAATCTGAATTACGCGACCCCACTAGCGGCATTAACGAACCGTTCGCCCCTGCCGCCGCAATGGCATACATTGGATTGTGTGGATTATTGCCCGTGTCATTGTCTGAGCGATTTGGGATCACAGCACCGTTGATACGCGATGCGGTATCAGAAGACACTTTCTCTAAAATCCCGCGTAAAAATGCTGAGTCAGAGTGAAACGCCAGCCCTAAATCAGTATTAATAAAATCAGACATTCCCGCATTAGGGTTTGCAATAGACGGAGCCATATCACCTGGTAAACCCAGTTTGTTATAACCAGCCGTGGATAAGAAATCTTGCTGCCCGCCAGCGCCGCCAACCAACACATTAGAACCCGCAATATTGGCACCACCGGCTAAATCGAAACTAATAAACGGAATTTTGCCCGCCCCTTGTACGCTGATGCCACAAGAGTCTCTTAATGCTTCAAGATCGGGCGATAACGCCGCATGGGCATTGTTAGGGTTAGCAAACAGGCTAAATAGTGACAAACCAGCAACTGCAGCGCCGCCTTTGTACAAGCCTGTCGAAATAAAATCTCGCCTAGTCATCGGCTTACGGTGATCAGCAAACAACAATGGACTGTCTGGATGAAGGTGCTTAGGTCTAGTCATTGTTGAATCCTTTTTGTGCTTGTATTACGGCTATATCGGTTGCATAAGTTAATCGTGAAACAGTCAGTCCAACAACCATTTGCCTAAGCTGCTGCGCGGTTAATGGTATCAATCGTTTTATGTGTCGTTTCATACTGTCGCCTCCTATTGCACTAGCATCACGGCACTGGCCAATACGGCTGCGCAACTAGACTTAGCGATAGTACGGGTGCGCTCAGCAGTACAAGTGCCACTACAAACCGACAGACTGCTCACCAAGCTATCCAGCTCATTGTAAACTGAACTTTGGCTTGGCTGACTAGCTAACGATAACGGCATAAGTTGGTTAATTAATGGGTTCAATAAATTAGCGCGATTCGTCGAATTTAACGCCACACTAGGCACGGCAGTAAAGTCCACATCAGGGAACCAATTACCACGAAGAGTGTTGTCTTCAATCGCAGTGTCACAATAGGCAATGGCAAGCTGGGTAATGCCCATTTGCTGGGCTGAAATAAAGGTTTCAATATTTTCAAGACTCGGTAATTGGCGCTTAACTAATTGATAGGTGTTAAACACTTTAGTTGACTTCTGGTCAACGCCCGTGAGCATACTCATACTGTGATTGATTTCAGCAAAGTTACGCACGCCAACTTGGGCCGACTGAGTCGTTGCAGGCACCTCGGCTGGGGTAACAAATACCCCAGGTAACACCACATTGGTGTGTTCGCCCAATTGTTCAAAGGTTAAGAAAAACTCATCCAAATTAGCGCCTTTTTCAAGGGCGATAATGGTGCCCAGAGAAGATATTGAAAACGGCTCAGCAATTGCTTGGCTTGCCGATAAAGACAAGTCCAAATTAGCATAAGACTGACCTTGGGCACTTTCTTTACCGTTAATACCAATACGTAAGCCTTTAATATCAAAACTGTCGGCAACAGGCGTACCATCAATGTTCACAATAGCTGCATTGCTAAATAAATAGCTGTAGTTATCAAACTGACTGACTTCAAACATGACGTAGGTATTGGGAAGATCAATTAAATGACTTATCGAGAACAGTAAAAAGAATTTTTCACCCACTCCAACATTATAGTTTTGCTGTACTTGCTCAGGTGCGAGCACCCGATTATAAATAGCCAATAAGCGAATGTCGCCTTGCCATACATGCTGGTTTGACGCTTCTGTACCCAAAATTAGCGCAAAGCTGTCGTCCCAATTGGCCAGTGGCGCAATGTCTTCATCGGCCACATCAATCAATTGACCATTAACGTAAATACTGCGGCCAGCGGTGGCATTGTAGGTCATCACTACATGCTGCAATGTTGCCTGTAATACTTCATCGGCATCTGGCGTACTTAATGCCGGCTCACCATTAGTATTTGACGCTTCAGTACGAAGCATAACATCATAATTATATAGGGTTTGTCCTAAGATAAAGTTACGAGCATCATCACCTGCAGAATAGGTCACAATACGGGCAGGGCCTTCTTGAGTTACATTATTGGGAGTGACCCATGCTTCAACAGAAAGCTCACCAGTGGCAGTAATCAAATCATGCAGTTTTTTGCTGTTAGCGGTACTCGCTTGCGCTTTACCGTTAGTAAACGACAAGCCCCAACTGCCCCTGTCTTCTTA
>NZ_PJAP01000965.1:0-2902 GCF_002836795.1 Shewanella sp. 11B5
GTGATATTTTGATGAAATTCTTCTGGTAAGTCTTCAGGCATAATCTGTGGCCCAGGACTTAACACTACCGCCCGTTCAATCGTATTGGCGAGTTGACGAATATTGCCTGGCCAGTCGTAGTTGAGTAATAAATCTGCTGTTTTGTAGTTAAAACCAGTGATTTTTCTACCCAGTTTTTCATTGAAATCGGACAGAAAACAGCGCGCTAAGGGTAAAATATCTTCTCCTCGATTCCTTAGTGGAGGGATTTTGAGTTCGATAACATTGAGTCGGTAGTAAAGGTCTTGACGGAAATCACCTGCTTCAACCGCTGCTTCTAAATCTTTATTGGTTGCCGATATGATTCGAACATCGACATCTTTGATATTATTGTCACCTACTCGGCGAATTTGTTTTTCTTGAATCACTCGCAGTAGTTTAGTTTGCATTGAGGGAGAAAGTTCGCCGACTTCATCGAGGAATAGTGTTCCACCGTTGGCACTTTCGATCAATCCCATTTTGTTATTTTCAGCCCCTGTAAACGCGCCTTTTACATGGCCAAATAGTTCACTGTCTAATAGAGATTCAGTTAGTGCACCGCAGTTTATCGCCAGTAACGGTTTATTATTTCTATCGGAGAGGCGATGAATAAAATCAACTAATTTCTCTTTGCCGACACCACTTTCGCCAGTGACAAAAATAGATGTGGGTACTTTGGCGACGTTAATGGCCATTTCAATGAGTTTTTTCATCGGATAACTATTGATAATGGGATAGCCACTTTGGACATAATCATTTGGAGAGTCTAGATCAATATTAGAATGAACATTTCGTGGGAAATATTCTTCTATTTTTAATATTTCTTGTACTTCGGTTTTAATATTTTCTATGTTGATACCATTATAATAATGGAGTGAAAGAGTGTCTTTTTCAGTCCATTTTTCGGCATAATTTCCGATAAGGTGACAGTGGCAATCACCTTTAGCTTGGCATTCTGACTCAATGAAATAGACCGTACGTTGCTGAACGTGAGAAACATAGCCACTCGCGAATCCAACTTGTTCCCAACAAACTACATCTTGAGATTGGCCACTTAAACGTAGTTGCTGTTCTGCTTCATAGGAACCGATAAAGTAAGTTTCAACCAGTGGTGCGCCTGACAGGCCATCGGTGCGCTGACTCGTAAGCACCTCGCCAAAGCCAAACATAGAACAAACCATTGGGCCTAGTTTCCCCTGTCTTGCTTCTGACCATACTTCAGGCATTTTACGTTTTATTTGTTCCGCTAATAACCATCCTCTAATGAAACCTGAACGAGTAATTATTGTGCGAGTGACGTTAGAATCGACGGTGCTGAGTAACTCTTTTCTGAGTATTCCATGGGACACCATATCGGTGAGGTAAGTTCTCTGACCAAGAAAGCTCATCGTGCCGCCACGAGGTTTAAATGCTAGGAGTTCACGAAGATCTAATTGTGATGTTTTCATCTACATCCATCTATTTAACTGTTGTAGGGAGCGTAACATCACTAATGTTGCATTTCAGTGAGGATCTTCTTACTTATATGATTTAAAAAAGTATCTTAATTGTTACTGACTAAAAGAGGGGAGACGCCTTAAATATGTCTAAGGCGTTATTTGTAGTGACTTGTTTATAATTAAAAAATTATGGACATGTTAATTATTTAAGGTACGTTAAATTCAAACTCATGGCAGTTATTACAAAAGTTTTCTGACGTTTCATGTTCTGCATGACAGTTCTCACACTCAAGTTCTACGCCGTAATGAGGTGAGTCATGTTTGTCGGGGGCACCATGATAGTCTTGTTTTTTTTGCGGTAATTCGTGACACGTTAAACACTGTTCCATTGGTGCTGCTTCAAAAGGTTTGCTGATGTGACAATCTGCACAGTTCAATCCCGCATTTTTGTGGTGGGATTTCATTGTTTTAGCGCTTGCATAGTGTGTAAAAAAAAGCGTGAGTACAGTAAGTAACGTTAATATCAGTTTTTTGTCCATAATGGTCATCCAGTCAGAGAACACGCAGCGGTTTTTGCTGTCACCGCTGCAATATTGGTTTGTTAGAAGGTATATTTCACATAAGTTTGAAAGCGTGTCATATCACCTTCTTTATCGGCCATGTTTTCGACATCACCCATGGTGACGCCTACTGCCCATTCAATATCCGGTGTAATATTCCAAAATAGATTGGTATGCCAAGAGAAGGCTGTTTTATTGGCATATTCAGTAAGAATACCGTCTTCAAGGCCTTTCTCGTCTTGTTCTGAATAACCTGCACCAATGGCTAATCGTATATTTTGTTGAAGCGCAAAAACGACTCCGCCAGTAATGCTGCTGTATTCTAAGGTATCTGTTTCCCCATCAGCATTGATACCGGCACCGGCATTAAAACCTAGACCAGCATAGCGACCAATACCATCACCGTACATTAAGCCGAGAACGGCCTTATGACCGTCTCCAAATTTAAGGCTAGTGTTTAATGCTAGGCCATAACCAAAAGCATCATCACCTTCTAGTTCAAATCGACGGATCACGACTCTTGGTGAAAAAGTAACTCTACTATTAGCGTAAAAGTACTTGGCAATAATATCTGGCATGACATCTTCACTTGAACCGTTATTCACTAGGGTATAAGGGCCTGCGGCTGTTAGTCCAAGCGTTGGGTTTTCAAGACTGATTGAAGTGTATTGACCTTTACCTATATTGTATTGGTAGCGAACTTGAGGCTGGCGGACAAACGTGGTTCCAGGATCGGTGGCGAAATCCATCGATGGCATGATGCCTGCAAAATCCATGAAGTTAGACCATGTTTGCCCCGCTAGAACCACGTGTTTACCCATGGTCATCTCACCATATGCATGGCGGATCCTGAAGCCGTTACTATTAGACCAAGTTGGGCCATCA
>NZ_PJAP01000242.1:0-9367 GCF_002836795.1 Shewanella sp. 11B5
GGTTTATTTGCTATAGTAGAATGAGTGATTTTACTTGGGTTAGTGATTGATATGCAGCATTTAAATTATAACCATTTATATTATTTTTGGATGGTACAAAAAAAGGGTTCAGTAACTAAAGCGGCTGAAGCATTGTGTTTGGCCCCGCAAACCATAACCGGGCAAATTCGCGCATTAGAAGAGCGATTAAAAGGCACGTTATTTAAGCGTGTCGGCCGTAACTTAGTCGCAACCGAGTTGGGCGAATTAGTATTTCGTTATGCCGATAAAATGTTTAGCTTGAGTTACGAAATGCTCGATTTACTCAATTATCAGAAAGATAATTCACTATTATTTGAAGTGGGAATTGCCGATGCCTTATCTAAGGCCTTGGTGAGTAGAGTATTGTTAACCGTTATCCCTGATGATAGTTCGGTTCACTTGGCGTGTTATGAATCAACACATGAAAGTTTAATTGAGCGTTTACGTGAACATAAGCTTGATATGATCTTATCTGATTGCGCCGGTGGTTCATTGAAGTTTCCTGAAATTTTATCCAAAAAACTGGGTGAATGTGGGGTGAGTTTCTTTTCGGCTGAAACGATTTCAGTCCCTTTTCCCGCGTGTCTTGAGCAGCGTAAATTACTCATACCGGGTAAACGGACGTCATTAGGACAACAATTACATGGTTGGTTTGCTGAAAAAAATCTTAATGTCAGTATTTTGGGGGAGTTTGACGATGCAGAAATGATGAAGGCGTTCGGTTATTTTAATCGAGGTATTTTTGTCGCACCGTCTATTTATCGTCATGATATACTGTCTCAAGGTATGGTATTACTTGGTGAAACCACCGATATTAAAGAAGAGTATCATGTGATGTTCGCTGAGCGAATGATCCAGCATCCGGCGGTAAAATCATTACTGGCTACGGATTTTAGTGATTTATTTGCAGGACGAGATCTACAAGTACAAGATTTTGAAAACCGTATAAGCTAGCTTGTGATATAGACATCAGGAGATTTGTGTTGGAATTAATGAATATAGCTCGTGTACGCTGGGCATGCCGTCGCGGAATGTTAGAATTAGATGTATTGTTTCAACCCTTTGTCGAAGCCCAATATGAAGCCATGACTGATGATGATAAAAACACTTTTATTCGTTTATTAGAGTGTGAAGATCCGGAGTTATTTGCTTGGTTTATGGGCCATGAACAATGCCCAGATCCATTGTTCGCCAATATGATAGTCAAAGTCCGTGGCAGAGCCGCACCTTAACCCGCCTGTTGATTTATTGGTCAGTACTAGCACTCATATGCAACAATTTGCATTGAGTGCTTCATTTTTGCAGCGTGCTGCCTTAGTCGTATCATTTGCTGTTGTATTAACGAGCTTTTTAGCTTGGCCTTATTTGCCTTCATTGATATATCACTCCGTACAAATGTTGTTATTCATTATTGTCATCGTCATTTTTGCTTACTGTTGGCGTAGTGTATCGCGCTGGCATTGTTTACTTACTTTGGGTGACAAAAAGGCGGGGACGTTAGTACAGCGGGGCAATGGAAATTCCAATAAAATAATACTCACTAAAAGAGCGTTTATTAGTCCATTACTGTGCGTTATTTTTTTACAACATCTTCAAACGGGTGATAACAGAATATTGTTGGTGTGGAGTGATATGTTAGACGACACAGCATATCGAAATCTGTGTCGTCTGTTATTATTAAGTCATTGATGGTGTGAAACTGAGTCACATTAGCAGAAGTTAACGGTTAGGTTGTAAAATGGTTGGTTTAGGATCATCAATTTGTTCAGGATAATCAATATTATAATGAAGCCCTCGACTTTCTTTACGTTCCATTGCACACCGAATAATCAATTCTGCAACTTGTACCAAGTTACGTAGCTCTAATAAATTATTGCTGACACGGAAGTTTGAATAATATTCTTCAATCTCTTGTTGAAGCATTAAGCATCTTCGAAGTGCTCGCTCTAATCGTTTATCTGTTCTGACAATGCCCACATAATCCCACATAAAGAGTCGTAGTTCGTGCCAATTATGGGCGATGACGACTTCTTCATCAGAGTTAGTGACTTTACTCTCATCCCATACTGGTATCGGGCAAGGCATCGGAATTTTATGCAACAGACCTTCGATATCTTGTGAAGCTGCACGGGCAAATACTAAACACTCGAGTAGTGAATTGCTCGCGAGTCTATTAGCGCCATGTAAGCCTGTGTAAGCCACTTCACCAATAGCATATAAGCCATTAATATCGGTTTGACCATGAAGGTCCGTCATCACACCACCACATGTGTAGTGCGCTGCTGGAACGGCTGGAATAGGGTCTTTGGTGATATCAATGCCCAACTCAAGACAACGCTGATAAATGGTTGGAAAGTGTTTAATGATAAAATCAGCAGGTTTATGGCTGATGTCTAAATAGACACAATCGGCACCCAAACGTTTCATTTCATAATCAATGGCGCGAGCAACAATATCGCGAGGAGCGAGTTCTGCTCTTTCGTCGAAGTCGGGCATAAAACGGCTGCCATCTGGACGACGTAAATAAGCACCTTCACCGCGTAATGCTTCAGTTAATAGGAAGTTTCTGGCATTAGGGTGAAATAAACACGTTGGATGGAATTGATTAAATTCCATATTGGCAATACGACAACCTGCACGCCATGCCATTGCAATACCGTCGCCACTGGCTATATCAGGATTAGAGGTGTATTGGTAAACTTTTGAGCTGCCACCTGTTGCTAGTGCAACAAACTTGGCTCTTACGGTTTCTACATGTTCCTCATCGCGATTCCACACATAAGCACCAAGTACACGGTTACCCGGTCGATGCAATTTACGAGTGGTGATTAAATCAATCGCATTGTAACGTTCAAGTACTTGTATGTTTGGGTGAGCGATTGCACGTTCTTGCAAAGTGGTTTGCACCGCTTTACCAGTTGCATCGGCAGAATGCAGAATACGACGATGGCTATGCCCACCTTCACGAGTTAAGTGATAAGGGGCTGTACTATTATCGACTCCAGCTAAGGTTTCTTCTTTATCAAATGCCACACCACAATTAATTAACCATTGCATTGCGCTTTTTGCATTTTCTGCGGTGTATGTCACAACTGATTTATCGCATAATCCGGCGCCAGCGATTAAGGTATCGTTGACGTGGGACTCAATTGTGTCGCCTTCATCAAAAACAGAGGCGATTCCACCTTGAGCATATAATGTTGACCCTTCTGATAATGGGCCTTTAGAAAGAAGAATTACTTTTGATTTTTCAGCAAGATGTAGTGCTAAAGTTAGTCCTGCAGCACCGCTGCCGATGACCAAAATGTCAGATTGGTGTTCAACTGCTTGTTTCATCAGGTATCATGGTGTGGCTTTGTGGTTTGATCATAGTAAATCAAATAACCGAGACAGGGTACTTTTACAGCGTATTTTATTGTGATTTTGCTTAGATATTTTGTTTATATGTAAAATAAATTAATTTTTTTTAATTCAATATCGAACTTTCTTCATATCAGTAGGTCTACTTATATGAACAGGATTCGAGCGACTGAGAAATCAGCATTACAGATTTAGGAGTAGTCGGCTCGGATGAGTGGACAATATAGTGATCAACAATTAGTTGAACGAGTACAGCAAGGCGATAAAAATGCATTTAACCTGTTAGTGCTGAAGTATCAAAATAAAGTGATGAGTTTGATTTCCAGATATGTTCGCAATCAAGCGGATGTTGCGGATGTGACACAAGAAGCCTTTATTAAAGCGTATAGAGCATTAGCAAATTTTCGTGGTGAAAGTGCATTTTATACTTGGTTGTATCGTATTGCGGTAAACACCGCAAAAAACCATCTTACATCGCAAGGGCGCAGAGCACCTGCAAACGATGTCGATATAGAAGATGCAGAATATTATGAAGGCAGTGATGCGTTAAAAGAGTTTGCATCACCAGAGCGGTTATTAATGAAAGATCAAATGAGTAAAGTGATCTTCGATACGCTCGATACTCTGCCTGAAGAATTAAAAATGGCAATATCACTCAGAGAGCTAGAAGGTATGAGTTATGAAGATATTGCTAATATAATGGATTGCCCTGTTGGCACAGTAAGATCGCGTATCTTTCGTGCTCGAGAAGCAATCGACAAACAGCTCCAGCCTTTGCTGGAAAAGTAACAGTCTTAACCTTAGATAGGTGAATAATGCTTAAATCAAGTCAAGAGTGGGTATCTGCAGCAGTTGATGGTGAAGCCGATGATAAAACATTGGCGCAGCTTTCTGCCGACGTTGATTCACATGATGAGTGGCAACGCTATCACATGATAGGCGATGCAATGCGCGGCGAGCTGCCGGCAGCCATTGACTTAGACCTTTTCGCTAGCATCACTGCAGCAATTGAGCTTGAACCGACAATTATTATGCCTCAAGCCAAACAAAGTGAGTTAGCTGAGAAAGTTAGCACTCCACAGCAAGTTGCAGTGGGTTCAAACGTGGTGCCATTTTTCAAACAGTTTGGCCAATATGCTATTGCTGCAACAGTTGCTATGGTGGCTATTGTTGGGGTACAAAACTACAACCAAACCAATGATGCTGAGTCACCGTTACCGGTATTAATGACTCGTCCATTAGTGGGCAGTGTGTCTCCGGTAAGCTATCAGACTGGTGCAGTACAAAATCAACAAAGCTATTCTAATGAGCAAGTTATAGAACAGCGTCGCCGTATTAATGCTTATATCCAAGATCACATGTTACAACAACGCTTAAATCCAGGTGTTGCTGTTGATGATAATAGCGTGCAAGATGCAGCGGTAAACCCATAATCCGTCGGCAGAATCTTGTCTTACCATGTTAGGAGTTAGCTTGCGCCTTATCCTGCTAGCACTGTTAGTGTTAACCTTTCCAACACACGCTGAAGATGATTTATCTGCTAAAGCTTGGCTTAAGAATATGAGCCAAGCAATGCACGATAAGCAATATAAAACCTCTATTATTCAGCTACAAGCCGACCATATCCGTCCGCTTGTTTACATTCATGGCATTGTCGATAATAAAGAAGTCGCATTACTTGAATACCTTAATGGCCCTCCTAAAAATGCAGTGCGAGTGGGTAATACAGTTACGTTCATAGAACATGACCAACCGGCTTACAGTGTTGTCGCTCCTCGTATTCAGGGAATTTGGCCAGCTGCTTTAGCGGGAGATTTAAGTCAGCTTGAAAAAGGCTATCAGTTTGTTATTGGCGGTCGGGGACGTATTGCTGGACGCCCAGGTCAAATGATCCGTTTACTCGCCAATGATGACAATCGTTATGACGCTCAAGTGTGGATTGATATGGACACTTATTTGCCATTACGTTTTGACTCCCTCAATAAAGAAAAACAATTACTTGAACAAACCATGGTAATTGAGCTGATTGAATTAACCGAACCTGCGAACATTTTAATTGAAGCTGCAAAGCAAGAATGGCCTGCAGTGATGAACCAAGCGGAACGCACCGATGGTAAAAACTGGCAATTTACTTGGTTACCAGAAGGATTTGATGTGGTTGTTCGCGATCATCACCGTTTGATCGGCATTCACGAGCCCGTTGAATATGTGGCGTTAACGGATGGATTAGCCAATATTTCTGTTTATGTCGCGCGAGCTGGAGAAAATCCAATGCCCAATGAACTGCTTATTCGTAATGGTTTATCCATGGTAGTCGTTAAGGTAGGTACGCTTGAAGTTGTTGCTATTGGTAAGGTTCCTTCTGAAACATTAGACAAGATAGCCAATAGTTTAGTGTTAAAATAAACAGTGTTCATTAACACGAAAGCCGTGACAACAATATTTTGTGTCACGGCTTTCGTGTTTCTAGTGGCAAATTAGAAATGATATAGCTTAGCGGTAAACTTGCTTAGCCAATGAGTTGCATTGTGCTAAAATTACCTCCTAATTTTATGGTTTGAGCTGATTAAATGAAGAGCCACATGTCCGAGTCATCTACATCCACTATGATGGAAGAAATTGCCCGCGTGGTTGATTATCAACAGGGCTGGGTAACCGTTGAGGTAGAATTAAAAAGTGCATGTAACCATTGTGCCAGCAGTGAGAATTGTGGCACGTCGACGATAGCTAAAGCTTTTTCGGTTCATACACAACGGTTTTCATTACCGAGTGAAAAACCTTGCCATAGCGGTGATTTGCTTAAAATCGGCTTACCTGAAAGCGTTATCATTAAAGCAGCGGCATTAGTGTATTTATTGCCGTTAATAGGGTTATTTTTATCTGCAATGATAGGGCATATGCTGGCCGCTGGAATAGGATTAAGTACGAATGGTTTTGCTATGGCTTTTGGTGCATTAGGCGCATTGGTTGCTTGGTTTATTGGTAAACACTTTGCCACTGAACTTGAGGCTCACGCCACACCCGTTATCATTACCTATTTAGGCCAAGAAGTGGGTATTATCAGTGCGAGTCATTAGTGAGTATTTTCCACATTTATACTGATGGATTATGATGCCGTGTAACATGTTGAACCATCTCTTTGAACCTCAAAATGTGTGTTCATGCACTCGAAAACCTCCTGTAATGGTCAATAATCGCTCCAAAATGGATACTATTGTTTAATCTGATTGGTATTACCCCCCCAATCAGGTACAATTTGCCACCTTAATTTTCATCATTTTAGTAGTAGTCATTGCAGCATAATGAAACACATTAGAAACTTCTCGATTATTGCCCATATCGACCATGGTAAATCAACTTTATCCGATCGCCTGATTCAGGTATGTGGCGGCTTAACTGACCGTGAAATGGCTGCACAGGTTTTAGATTCAATGGATCTAGAACGTGAGCGTGGCATTACGATTAAAGCCCAAAGTGTCACCTTAGATTACCATGCCAAAGATGGTAACACTTATCTACTCAACTTCATTGATACACCCGGCCACGTTGACTTCTCTTATGAAGTATCACGTTCTTTGGCTGCATGTGAAGGTGCACTATTAGTAGTTGATGCTGGTCAAGGCGTAGAAGCTCAGACATTAGCAAACTGCTATACCGCACTAGAAATGAATTTAGACGTAGTTCCTGTATTAAATAAAATTGACCTACCTCAGGCTGAACCAGACCGTGTTGCAGCAGAGATTGAAGACATTGTTGGCATTGACGCCATGGATGCTGTGCGTTGTTCAGCAAAGACAGGTGTTGGTGTTGATTTAGTACTAGAGGAAATTATTGCGAAAATTCCTCCTCCAGTGGGTGATGAATCTGCGCCTTTACAAGCGTTAATTATTGACTCGTGGTTTGATGCATACCTTGGTGTTGTGTCGTTAGTACGTATTAAGAATGGTATTCTTAAAAAAGGTGAAAAATTTAAAGTGATGTCCACTGGACAGAACTATAACGCTGATCGCGTTGGTATTTTTACACCAAAAGAAAAAGATAAAACAGAACTTCGTGCTGGTGAAGTGGGTTATGTTATTTCTGGTATTAAAGAAATTCACGGTGCGCCAGTAGGCGATACCTTAACTCATGCAAAACATGGCGCAGACAAACCGCTACCAGGTTTTAAACGTGTTAAGCCTCAGGTTTATGCTGGTGTATTCCCGATTTCTACCGATGAATATGAAAGCTTCCGTGATGCGTTAAATAAATTAAGTTTGAATGATGCATCACTGTTCTTCGAACCAGAAACGTCATCAGCGTTAGGTTTTGGTTTCCGTATAGGTTATCTCGGCCTTCTCCACATGGAGATTGTTCAGGAGCGTTTAGAGCGCGAATATAATTTGGATTTGATTACGACGGCACCCACAGTGGTGTACGAAGTTATCATGAACAATGGTGAAACGATTTACGTTGATAACCCATCGGGCTTACCAGCGCTAAATAATATCGAAGAAATTCGTGAACCGATTGTTGAAGCCAATATATTAGTGCCAAAAGAATACTTAGGTAACGTGATTACCTTGTGTATTGAAAAGCGTGGCTCGCAAACCAATATGGTTTATCACGGTAACCAAGTGGCCGTGACTTATCATTTGCCGATGGCTGAAGTGGTAATGGATTTCTTTGACCGTCTTAAGTCAACGAGTCGGGGTTATGCATCATTAGAGTATAACTTTATCCGTTTTGATCCTGCAGATATGGTGCGATTAGACATCCTAATCAATGGCGACAGAGTTGATGCATTAGCGATGATTATTCACCGCAGTAATATTCGTCATCGTGGTTTGGCATTGGTTGAAAAGATGAAAGAACTGATCCCTCGCCAAATGTTTGATATTGCTATTCAGGCTGCTGTTGGTAGTCAGATTATTGCTCGTTCAAGTATTAAAGCATTACGTAAAGATGTAACCGCTAAGTGTTATGGTGGTGACGTTTCACGTAAGAAGAAACTACTTAACAAGCAGAAAGAAGGTAAAAAACGCATGAAGCAAGTCGGTAACGTTGAAGTGCCACAAGAGGCATTCTTAGCGGTATTGAAACTTAACGATTAATTATAATTAATTGTTTTAGTGTGCTAGTGCCTGTTGATCTTTGCTGGTTAAATTTTGTTCGAGATAAAAACGTTTTAATCGAGGCGAGTGGATTGCTGCCTAGTAATCTAAGCACCACTTGATTCACAAAGAATCACTCAACAAAGAGTAAAACGTTTTTAGCCGAACCCTTCGGGCAGCGTTTGTTGGACATTTTTACTGCGTTATCGGCTTTTTATGTAGAATAACTACACTACAAAGCCTCTGCCTTGTATAAATGACCAACAATTCGCAGCAAAAACAACCTTGAAAGATCAACAGACACTAAACGCCGCGTATTGCGGCGTTATCGTTACTTTTACTATATATTTTGTAACACTCAACTGGGTGAATGTTTATTCGTTAATCACCATACTGGATTGAGTTATTCTGAGCCTTTGCTCAAGATATATGGATCCAACACACCCAGCAGGAGATAAATCAGTAATGGCAGCCTATTTTTCGCTCATTTTAGTGCTCGTAACCTTAGTCAGTGGGCTTATTTGGTTAATTGATGTGGTATTTTTTGCGCCTAAACGCCGCGAAAGCTTATTAGCAGCACAAGCTAACTCAGCCCAGTTAAGTGCAGATGCGATAGATAAAATCATCCGTGAGCCTGTGTTAGTTGAAACTGCACATTCGATTTTTCCGGTTATCGCCTTTGTGATGATTTTACGCTCGTTTATTTATGAACCATTTCAAATCCCATCAGGTTCGATGATGCCGACACTCTTGGTTGGTGATTTCATATTAGTTGAAAAATTCAGTTACGGATTACGCGATCCTGTATGGCGCAGCAAGCTGGTTGAAACCGGTGAACCTGAGCGCGGAGATGTATTTGTATTTAAATATCCTGAAAATCCAAAAATTGACTA
>NZ_PJAP01000966.1:0-2889 GCF_002836795.1 Shewanella sp. 11B5
ACTTGCTCTGTTACATTAAGAGGAATCTAGATACTGCTATAAACTGCCTCTGTATAAGTAATTGCGAACAACATGCCAATATAGGATATTCATAAAATAAAATTTAAAATCGTTATTTTTCATGCGCTTATGTTTTTAAAATTGATTTTGCATACAATGAGATTATCAACTGTATCGAATTGAAAATGGATATGAATTGCAGAGTGAATGGCAAAATGCGAAAAGTTGCAAATCTACTGTTAATCCAATTTTTGCGCAGTCCATTAATTCAATAGCGTGACTCATGAACACTGGTTCTGTGAGTGTTATCAGTACGGTTATCAGTACGGTTATCAGTACGTTTGCATTCCATGCTTAACGCCTGAATCATCAATCGGATCTACATTAAGCTGTCATTAGTAATTACATTGTTAGATAACTGAGGCCCTTATTGCCGGCTATTGTCGACGGCTTTAGCAGCTCCATTGGTTCGCGGTTAGTGTTGCTGCATTTCTAAATGTTTGGCTCAAGGTAATAAGTGATTAAGGCCAATGTCATCCGTTATTACCGTGTGGCTGTTGGTGCCAGGGATATCGGCTTGGGCATATTCTCTGAATATGATTTTTTGTAACCTATAGCGACAACTGAGCGGTTAATCAATTCCATGCTGTAATCACTTAACTGATACTGAGTTGCTGAGTATATGAATGTTGAGCTGTTGAGCTGTTGAGCTGTTGAGCTGTTGAGCTGTTGAGCTGTTGAGTAAATTTTTATAACTACTCTTACACAGAGCAAATTAATACGATATTTACTGGCTTATCGTTACCAACGGCAACGTTTTGGCTTAAGCGAATCGTTAGTCAGCTCTGTATTACAGATAGAGCATTGGCCTAAAGCGAAAAGTCCCCATTTGGGGACTTTTACAGACTGAGTTATGACATTACAGACTACTTAACTGGACTCGACACTCGGGATGATCACTTAAATACAGCAGTCTCGACAAACTTTGTCGGTGTGCCGGCTGGTAACTCAGGGTATCGGCGTAAAAATGACACGCTTGCGACCAATTTGATTGTGCTTCATGAATTAGCCCGAGATGGTAACTGGTTCGCCATACTGGAGCGCCTAATCGGTCGGCGGTAGCAATCACGGCTTCGGCTTTTTCGTAACGACCTTCTAAATAATAACTTGCCGCTAATGTCGCATGCAGTTCAGGGTGATCCGGTTGTAACTGCACTTGTCGTTGTAATACGGTTCTTGCCAGGTTGATATTCCCCTCTTGCATGGCCAGTTTACTGCGCAAAATGGCTACTTCGGATACTGGTTGTTGTTGCGATAACAACCTATCTAACACCATTTGGCTATCAACATCACGACCAATTTGATGGTAAACAATCGCGGCTGTAAAACCAATTTGTTGGTGCTGTGGATAGGTCATTGATAATGCACCTAGGTCGTTCGACAAGCGTTCACAGTCACTAATAGCAGACTGATAACCTTGGCAATTAACACCATCGGTTTGATTTACATTGTATTGTTTTAACATCGCCGTTAACTGATCATCTGGTTGATATTCACGCTTAGTTTGGCTGGTACTACACGCACTGCTGACTAAGGCAACCACAATCACGGTACTGAGGCGGAAATGAGTTAAGGTCTTCATAATTAATGTCCTCTTTATAGTGACGAGTCAGCTAATGGAAATTGCATGCTTTGTAGCATTTCAGCTGACGTTTGGAATTGCCATAAGGCAACATCATGACGTGGCTCTCTTACCAGTGTTGGCGTCACAATAATAATTAACTCGCGGGCGGTATCGGCGTCGGACGATGACTCTGTTAACTTACCCAGCAACGGAACATCGTTAATACCCGGTACAAAGTCACGTGAGTCACTAATGTCACGACTGACTAAACCACCGATGATTAATGGCTGTCCATCACGTAAACGCGTACTGGTAGTTAGGTTTCTGACATTAAATGCACTAGTGGTTAATGATGACCCTGTGCTCGACGAAATTTGTTGAGTTAACAAAGTGTCTGGTGTTGAAATACTAGGGCTTAAATCTAAAGTGATTAAGTCGTTTTCGTCCACCATTGCTCGTACTTCAAGCTGGATACCAAACGATTTAAACTCGGTGCCACTAAATACCCCTTGGCTATTACCCCCATTGGCACTACTAATTCCATTGGGTGAAAATGACGTTGGGACAGGCACTTCACCACCGGCTCGGAATACGGCTTTTTCTCCTGCTAAGACGGTTAACGTCGGACGAGATAATGTGCGTGAAATGCCATCTTTTTCTAACAATGAAAACAGTAAATCAAATGCAATCTCGCTGCCGCCAACTTGGAAGTTGTTCACCAGTGCGCCACCTAACACTTGCAATGCATTTTCAACTTGTCCTGAGCCCAGCGCTTGATTGGTTGCGCCATCTAAACCGAAATTACCGTCGGTTTTGTTGTAGCCTTGAGTGATCAATGAAAAGTCAGGACGCCATTGGGTTAAACTGCGACGATTAACTTCATACATTTGTATCGCTACACGAACCTGGGGTAAATCGCGGACTTCAATGGTCGACAACAACCTACCATTCGCCATAGACAACAACTTAGCTCGGGCAATATTTGACTTCACATTGTTACTGCTAGATTTTGCATTACCACCTCGATTTGACGAGCTATTACTGCTTACCTGTTGGCTTGAGCTGATTAACCCACCCGACTCATTGGCGATAACGGTAATGTCATTACTGCCTGCTTCTATTTTTCCGGTAATGGCATTAATACGATCTCCGGTGAAAAGGCGCGATGCTAAATTTAATACTCTAACGAGGTCAACTTGGGTTTCAACCTGACCGCCTAGTAACAAGGTATCGGCTTGATCGTCAGGCATATCACCTTTTTGAAT
>NZ_PJAP01000967.1:0-2886 GCF_002836795.1 Shewanella sp. 11B5
TTTATTCAGTGCGTTATAAAAAGATGTCAATCCAATAATACTCTCTATTTAGCTTATTCATCGTTACTAAATAAATTTTGAACCATGTAAATACCAACCTAAGACTTCATTTTGTTCATTTTTTAATACTTTGAGTTCATTTAAAATCATATTGTTTTGGTGGAATTTAGCTATGAATGTTGCCAATTTAGTTTCATCAAATGCAGCATTAACCAACTCTGTTAATCGTAGCCTTAACGTATCCATTTGTATTGTAATAAATTCAATAAATTCTAACTTTTTTGTAACAGGCCAAAATAATCCAGTTTTAAAAAATTGAGCAACGAAACGCATTAAATCACAATCCTGAGCTGCTGCCTCATCAAACATGACTAACAATTTAATCAAGTGATTAATTTCCGCTCTAATCTGTTCACATTGAAGGTCTTTCTTAATTCGCTCAACATCTTCTTGATTGCTGACATTGCCCATGGCATTTGCCATTTTACCTAAACAATTAATTAATAAATTGACTTCATCTTTATCAATTAACGTCAAAATTCTTCTATTTCGATTAAGGATCATTGAACGATTATGATGACAAACAATGACAAACTGACCATCATCCTTTAATACTCTAGTCGCTTCTTCGAGTGACTGCTCAATATTTGAATACTCAAAACCAAATTGAGATATATAAAGATCAACAGAGTTAGGTTCAAAAGGAAGCTGTTCGCAGCGAGTGTTAGACATTAAAGCTATGTCTATATTTTGATTATTGTTACTTACTGGGTTGGCTAAACTGACTTCAGCTAAATCAACACCAATAATCTTACCGGTTAGATCACTTGTAGATAACCCGTCACGTAATAACAGCGGTAACGAGCCATTACCCGTGCCAACATCGACGACCAAAAAATTTTCTGTAAGCCCATCGAACACCGGTTCCCACACATTTTTCAATACACCTTCATAATTACCTGATAATGCTTCACCGAATGACGTTGTGTGTCCTTGCTGCCAATATTCACTCCAGTGACTATTCATGTAGACTCCTCAATTAATCACATCATATTGTTATAATACACCAAGTAAAAAGGCCCCCGAAGGAGCCTTTCTTATATCTAATTAATGACTAATTAGTATTTAGAACTTAAGAGTATAACTTGCACGATACTCACGACCGTAGTTGTTATAAAGTTCGTAATTATCGTATGTACCTGTTGAACTAAGTACTGGGTCTTCGTCTGTCACATTGTTAATACCTAACAACACTTGACCAAAGTTACCAGCATCATAAACATAACTTAAGTTATGAATTAACCATGAATCTAAATGACCAGTGTCATCGTTTTCATATGTAGAACTTGTGTAGTTCATGTTCCACGATACGCTATGGTCACCCATTGAATAGTTAGTGGTAAAGTTTGACTTGTAGTCAGGAGAACCACTCCAACCAGCAATATCTTGCGCTGATGAACCACCTTCAACTTCTTCAATGTAATCGAGTACGAAACTATTGTTCCAATTAAAGCCGATATCACCAACTGAAGTTTCAAACTTTGCGTTAAACGAAACATCAATACCAGTAATCTCTAACTTGTCACTGTTACCATAACCAGTACCGACTTCTAGTGCACGACCTAAAGTACCGTCTGTAGTTGGAGCACGGTTAACATAGAAAGTATCTGTTTCTGCTAATGTGCCAGCGGCAACCCCACGCATAACATTTGTGATAGTACGACGGCTAATAACATCATCAATATTTAAGTTAAAGTAATCAACTTTAATACCAATATCATCGATAATATCCCACGCTACACCAAAGTTAATATACTCTGATGTTTCAGGACCTAAGTCTTTGTTAGCTGTAATGTATGTGTCGTATTGTGTCTCAGAACAATCCGCAATATCAATACTATTAGATGCACAGAACGCATAATCAGTACCATCGTCAGCACTAAATGTTGTTGCTGCGTATAACTGATCTAAAGAAGGAGCGCGGAATGCTTCAGAGTATGATGCACGTACGACAACATTATCAAGTGCTTGCCAACGAACAGATACTTTAGGTGCTACATTGTCACCGAAATCACTGTAATCATCGTAACGAGCAGCAAGGTTTAATTCAATGTCATCTGTTAACGGTAAAACCGCTTCATAGAACATAGCCCATACTTGACGATCACCACCAGCGGAGTTACCAGCACTACCACCAATTAGGCCCGCTTCTGACTGTGCGTCATACACTTCACTATACTGTTGGTCGAAATATTCCAAACCTACGTAATGAGCAACTGCACCACCTGGTAATTCAAACGCGTCAAAACCAAGACCAGCACTATATTGATCAAACGTTGCCTTACCTGTGGTTAAAGTAGTTGCTTTCATGTTATTGATGCCGGCTTCAGAGCCTAAATCAATGTCATTTGCTTGGTTATATGCAAGACCTGAGTAACTTAAGTAGTATTCACCCACTGACTTATTGTCAGCAATATTGTGGTGATAGTAAACTTCCCACTCTGCATCGTTTAGCGCACTGATAGAACCACGTAAACCAGTTAGGTAATCTTGGTTGTAGTCATCTACAGTACCGTCACGGGTACCAATACCAACCCAACGGAATAAACCTGTAACTTCTTCACCATAAGGGTTATGAGGGTTATCAGCAGACATATTTTGCCATTGAGCAGCAGGAGGAGCATAACGACCAAATGAAGTGTTCTGAGTTACCATAACACGACCGAACCATTCTACATCTTCTGCGATTTCATAATTAGCATCAACATATACAGTGTTACGGTCTACAGATGCTTTGTTGTAAGAAGCGTTAGCATAGGCATACATACAGTATTCAGAACCAGCGCCCCAATTCGTATCAGCTGCAACAGTTTGGAATACATTTGA
>NZ_PJAP01000968.1:0-2885 GCF_002836795.1 Shewanella sp. 11B5
TGCCCATCGGTAATTGAAATAAGATTTGTCGGAATATAGGCGGAAATATCCTGCGCTTCGGTTTCAATAATGGGGAGCGCGGTTAATGATCCTCCGCCTAAATTTGGGCTCAAGTGAGTTGCCCGCTCTAACAATCGCGAATGGATGTAAAAGATATCGCCGGGAAAAGCTTCACGACCGGGCGGCCGACGTAACAGCAGAGACAGCTCTCGATAGGCTCTGGCATGGTGGGTCAGGTCGTCATATACAATCAATACATCGCGGCCTTGCTGCATAAAGTATTCTGCAATACTGGTCGCTGCATAAGGGGCAATATAAGCAAGGCCTGGAGGATCATTGCCTTCGGTAACCACCACAATGGTATATTCTAAGGCGCCTTGTTCATGCAGTGTCGCAATCACTTTTGCCACACCTGAGGCGCGCTGTCCAATCGCGCAATATACGCAGAGTACATTTTTGTCACGCTGATTAAGTATAGTATCAACGGCAATGGCGGTTTTACCCGTTTGCCTATCACCGAGGATTAATTCACGTTGCCCAAGGCCAACAGGAATAAGCGCATCGATAACTTTAATGCCTGTTTGTAAAGGCACACTAACAGGTGCTCGATTCATAATTGCAGGAGAGGGACGCTCAACGGGTAAGCGTGCACTGGCAATCAGTCTGCCTTTGCCATCTAAGGGCTCACCGATAGGGTTGATAATACGGCCGAGCAGGCCTTCTCCCACTGGCACATCAACTAGATGCCCACAGCGTTCGACTTCATCACCTGCCTGCAAATGCCAGTAATCCCCAAGCAGTACCACACCTATTTCATCTTCATCAACATTAAAGGCAATGCCAAAAATATCACCGGGGAATTTCAGTACTTCTTCAAAACCGACCCCAGGTAAACCTGACACTTTTGCTATGCCAGTAGCAATACTGGTAATGGTGCCTATTTCTCGAGGTTGCAGTTGTGGCGAAAAAGACCGTCTCGCTTGCTGCAGAATCGAAAATGTCTGCTCAAATGTTGCTTGCAGTAAATCAGGCGCTAGCTTCATGACTGTCTGTCTTTGTTGTTGAGTGAGTATCGTTAGCTTGTTCAATATTCATAGGGGATTGCAGTAACTCGTCAACCCGTTTTGTCAATGAACTGAGGTATTCGTTAATACTCCACGAGATTTTTTGACCTTTGATACTGAGTTCAATTCCACTGATGACATCGGGCTCTATGGAAAATTGGATTGGTATGTCGTGACCCAATATTTTTTTAATAGCCGCTTCAATAAGTGAGCTCTGCGGTGTTGGAAGTGCAAAGGCGGTTCGAATTAAAAGAGGTTGTGCAGCGGCATTAATTGCCGGGGATATTGCTGATTGTAGCGAAGCTATTTCCTCATCGTTTAAGGTATTCAAACGGCGAATGAAAATATCTGTCATGGATGCTTCTAGAGAGGTTCCAGCGAGATCGCCAAGTACCTTACGCGCTATCGAGAATATTTCTTCCCGTGCGCGTTGGCTGATTGCCACTTGCAAATTGAGTTGCTCATTTTTAAGCGCTAATTGTAATTTTTTTCGTAGGCCTTGTGACTCCAGTCTTACAGCTTCAAGTAAACGAGCGCGTTCGGCTTCTGTTTCCTCTTTTAGCTTATTTATACGAGTGGTTTTTTGTTGCTCAAAATCGGCATTTTTTTGTTGAAACTCTTCTCGTTGAAGCTCTGCTTCAATTCTTTTAGCCTTAGTATCTGCTATTTCTGCGGCAATTCGTTTTTCACGGGCATCGATGGAATCAAGAATGGGCCGATATAAAAACCGCTTCAGTAGCCACACGAGTACCAAAAAATTTATCACTTGCGCAAATACGGTAAACCAATCGATTAACATAGCCTATATACCTGCAGCTTGGTCGATCACGTAATTCCAAAAAGGGTTGGCAAATAGCAGAATCATTGATACCACAAAGCAATAGATTGCAGTTGATTCTATCATCGCTAAACCAACAAACAGTGTGCGGGTAATGGTGGCTGATGCATCTGGCTGCTGGGCCAAAGAAGATAAAGCCGTCGCTACGGCCTTTCCTTCACCGAGTGAAGGTCCAATAACACCGATGGTGATGGTAAACCCTGCGGTGATAATCGATACCATTGCTATAATTGTTATGCTGTCCATAATCACTCCTAAATCAATTTAAGGTGGTGGTTCATTGTTGAGAGCCCGTTTTTGTATCTTGTTTCTCGGTGGTGGCCGAGCCATCTTGCGCAAGTTCGCGCTCCGGTTGTTGAATGCGAGTCGCCGCAGCGATGTACACGGTTGCTAAAATAAAAAAGATGTAGGCCTGTACCATGCCAGTGAGTAAACCGAGCAGAGTCATGACAATAGGAAACAAAAAGGGAGTAATACTCAACAGAATACCGAGGATCATCACTCCACTCATCATGTTGCCAAACAGTCGCACCGCTAAGGCCAGCGTACGCGACACTTCACTGATAAGGTTAAATGGCAACATAATGACAGTTGGTTTGGTGTAGGAGGCGAGGTAGCCGCGCAAGCCTTGCTTCTCTATACCAAACATAGGTACTGCTACAAATACACATAGCGCCAGCGCTACGGTACTGGAAAGTGAACCCGTAGGCGGTTCGAAGCCGGGGATCACCGTACAGATAGCTGAGGTGGCGATAAACAAAAATAACGAACCGAGAAATCCAAGATATTTATGAGGATTACTCAGACCAACCTCTTCAATCTGTTTGCTAATGGTAATGACCACCACTTCCAGCAAATTTTGCCAGCGAGAACGCTGCATATCCTTGGATAACTTTCTGGTAATCAGGATTGAGCCAATCACCAATAACATCATTACTATCCAAGTAAATACAATGGTTGCGTTGAGCTTTACAAAGCTCATT
>NZ_PJAP01000969.1:0-2882 GCF_002836795.1 Shewanella sp. 11B5
ATTAAAACGTTCTTTGAAAAATAACACCCCACCAAACGCCAAGAAAAAAGGCGCGGTTTGAAAGTTAAGCTGCGCAGTGCCTGGAGCTAAATATCCCAGCGAATAAACAAACGACACGTAATTGCACATCAACAGCACGCCAGCGAGCAGCAATTTCAACCATACTAATGAAGGTAAACCGACAAATTGACGTAATGCACCTAAGCGCCATTGAATTAACAAGGTGACGACCAACGCCATTACAAACCGAAACCATGTCAACGTCACTGGTGTAATAAATCCACCCGATAGCTTTAATGCTATAGGCAAAATACCCCAGAAAAATACTGCTATAGAAACAAATATCAGTCCTAAACGGGTATTCGCGCTTGCTTGTTCACTGTTCACGTTGGTTTATCCATCACATCATTAAGGCGTGAATTCTGCCTGATTAACCCAATAAAGTCTTTATCAAGAAAGGCTAACCTTACCCTTGATTGTTCGCATAACAAAAAAGCCTATTTCAACACCTCCTTTTATCGTGCAAACGCATTGAATGCAGGTAAAATAGCCGCCATAAAAACCCTTTGTACCCTACTACCTAAGGAACACTCGCATGAGTCTTGCCGATTCCGTTCTTGCCGTGAACAATGATTTACCTATCCGTACCGACAAGCCTGTCCACAGTGGCAAAGTACGCAGTGTTTACTGGTTAACCGACACCGACAGCCGTCGCTTAATTCGCGACAAAGGTTACGATGTACCTGAAGATACTCCGCTAGCGATTATGGTGATCAGCGACAGGATCTCGGCGTTCGATTGTATTTTTCATGGCGAAGGTGACTTGCAAGGTATTCCAGGTAAAGGCGCTGCACTGAATGCGATTTCAAATCATTGGTTTGGTTTATTTGCCGAAAATGGTTTAGCCGACAGCCACATTCTAGATATTCCGCATCCTTTTGTATGGATAGTGCAAAAAGCCCGTCCAATTAAAGTAGAAGCGATTTGCCGTCAATACATTACCGGCTCAATGTGGCGTGCTTATTCAAAAGGCGAACGGGTATTTTGCGGTATCACCTTGCCAGAAGGGTTAAATAAAGATCAAAAACTGCCAGAGTTACTGATCACTCCATCAACCAAAGGGATTTTAACCGGTATCCCAGGTGTGCCAGCGCAAGATGACGTTAACATTAGCCGTAGTGATATTGAAGCCAACTACCAAGCCTTTGGATTTGAAAAACCACAAGATATCGACTTGTATGAAACCTTGCTAAAGCAAGGCTTTAAAGTAATTTCAGATGCGCTAGCAAAGCTTGATCAAGTGTTTGTCGATACTAAGTTTGAGTTTGGCTACGTCAATGACAAAAATGGCCAATCAAAACTGATTTACATGGATGAAGTCGGTACGCCTGATTCATCACGTATTTGGGACGGAGCCGCTTATCGTGAGGGCAAGATTGTTGAAAACTCAAAAGAAGGCTTCCGCCAGTTCTTACTGAATCATTTTGACGATGCCGACATTTTGCTAAACAAAGACAGAATGCCAGAACGTGAAGCGCTTGCTCGTGACAATGACTTACCATTAGACGCAATGATGAATGTATCGCGCACTTATATTGGTGTTGCAGAAAAAGTCACAGGTTCAAGCATTCCATTACCAGCCAACCCAAAAGCTGACATTATTAAAGTGTTACGTGAACAGTATGATTTAATTGTGTAAATTAATTTAACGGTATAATAAACAAGGCGCTAATAGCGCCTTGTTTATTATTAGCTGACCCAATTAATGCCTATCAAAAAAGATTATCTCCTTCCTAAAACCATTGCCAGTAACTCACGCCGTATGTTTATGTTCGCTTAGTACCTTTTCACCACTTAAAACCTTTCGCTGCTTAACAAGCTCAACGACAGCATCACCTAGCAAAAAATTCCCCGCACTAACCAAAATTTACAATACTTACAATTGTAAATGATAATGATTTCTATTTAATGTTTATGTATCATCATGGCGGTTGAATAATTACGCTACAAAAACCGACTTGGTAAACACTCAGAACATGGATTCGTTCATAGCAGTAAAAGATGATAACACCATGAAATTAAATAAAATTAGTTTAGCTGTATTATGTGCCATCAGCCTCAGTCAACAGGCCATTGCCGCCGACACAGTGCCTGATGAAAACACTAAAAAAGAAAATATCGAAACAATTGAAGTAAAAGGCAGTTACATTGCCGGCTATAACGCCCACTCAGCCAGCGGCGCATCACGCTTAGATTTAGCCATTACCGATATTCCCCAATCTGTTTCAGTCATTACCGATGCCCAATTGCAAGATTTTCAGTTGCATGACATTAACGCGGCACTCGATACCGCTACCGGCGTCAATGTTGAACGTATTGAGACTGACCGTACGTATTATACCGCTCGTGGTTTTGACATTACGAACTTCCAAATCGATGGCATTGGTTTACCGCTAACATCTGGTAACAACCATGCCGACGAAGACACAGCTATTTACGACCGTATTGAGGTCATCCGTGGAGCCAACGGTTTAATGACTGGCGTAGGTAATCCATCGGCAACCATTAACTTCATTCGTAAACGCCCAACAGCAGACAATCAACTTACGGTTAATGGTACTTATGGCAGCTTTAATAACACCCGCTTAGAAGCAGACGGAACTGTCAGAATAAATGACACCTTTGCCGCTCGTGCAGTTGCCGTTACCCAAAGCAAAGACTCTTACTTAGATCGCTACCAAACAGACAAAAATGTCTTTTATGTGTTTTTAGAAGCCAACTTATCTGACGACACTAGTTTGTCACTAAGCCACAGTTACATGAATAACGATGCTACCGGCAATAACTGGGGCGCGTTACCGTTATATTATACTGACGGCAGC
>NZ_PJAP01000970.1:0-2873 GCF_002836795.1 Shewanella sp. 11B5
TCGCCGTAGGTTTTAAATACCCATGCCATATCTTCAATTTCTGCACGTGCTATCCACTGCGCCGCAGTTTGACCTTGGCTATTGTCCATGCGCATATCGAGCGGGCCATCACGTAAAAAACTAAAGCCACGTTCAGCATCGTCTAATTGTGGTGACGACACGCCAAGATCAAGTAATACGCCATTGATCTTGCCAGTTAACCCAAGTTCCTCAACATACTCAGCTAATTGACCAAAGCCACCGTGTACGATTTGAAAACGTGGATCATCAGCAAACTGTTTTGCCGCTTCAATAGCTTGTGGATCACGATCAATTGCAATTAAACGACCATTTTCGCCTAAATGACTTAATACATGACGCGAATGCCCACCTCGGCCAAAAGTGCCATCAATGTAGATGCCATCACTTTGGATATTGAGACCATCAACGGTCTCATTCAATAATACTGATAAATGGGCAAACTCTTGGCTCATTGGGTTCTTCTAACCTTTTTGGTCATTACAGTGAAAAGTGTGCCAAGCGTTCATTGCTGGCTAAATCTTGGCTTTGAATGAGCGCATTGCCATCATCCATTTGTTGCTGCCAAGCACTCTCTTCCCATAATTCAAATTTATTCAGTAAGCCCACCAGCATGGTTTTCTTTTCTAAACTGGCGAAACTTCGTAATGCCGGCGGAATAACAATACGTCCGTGGCTGTCTAGTTCACAATCTTGTGCGTGACCTAGTAATTTTCGTTTAAAGGAACGCTCAAGTGGATCGGTATCAGAAAGCAATTTTAGCTTTGCTTCAATCTGTTCCCATTCATGTAACGGATAAATCAACAAACAAGCAGCGTCAATATCAACGGTCATAATCACAGTACCGGCATGTTCCACACGCAACGCATCACGGTATCTCGCTGGAATAGCGATCCGCCCTTTAGCATCCATGTTGATTGCATTGGCACCACGAAACACGTTATTTAGCCCTTAATGTTGTCATTTGATCCACAATGATCCACTTCTTCCCACAAATGCTAAGTTTAGGGACTCTATGCAAGTGTTGTCAAGCAATGGACAGATATATTAAATCCAGACCCCAAGCGGGTTAGCAGCAAATTAATATCAAGCGGGATGAATGACAGAGCTGTTGGAGGAAAACAGCTAAAAATCAGGGTAAATGAGTTAAACCAGAGACATAACGGTCACTTTATCGGCTAAAATAGACTCGCGATCTTTTTAATTAATGTTCTTTAATCGTTCGAATGTTCCATCTTTACCTCGTAATATTGCTCAACAGCTCAATTTTAAGCACATTAAAAATCAACAAATAGTCGACTGAGTCGATTTTCTACGTTTAAAAACGCTCTTTATTTTATGTTTATTTCTGTCGAGCATCTTCAATATCAGCATTATTGAGGCAAAACACCTCTCTATTCACCTTGTTGTATCGTATTGCTCAGGTAAATTGCTTAAGTAAATACACGCTAAAACAACTTTTGCTCATTAGATTACCGCTAAACATCAATTGCTATATATCAACGGTTAAATATCGATTACTAAACATCAATATCTAAGGATTGACTACCAAAAATCGATTACCAAACATCACTGTGTATATCATTAGCCTTCGATGTTGAGGGCAAGCATTTTATCAATTCACCTTGCAATCACAGTTAATTATTCTTAATGCCTCAAAGGCATACGGTGATGATGACTTAATCATAAAACGGTATAAAGAGGTGCTATCACGCAAGAGGATTACACGACAGCAATGTCGCGGTTTCAAGTGTTGTCCTACTACCTGCTTAGCATTAATAGATAATCTATTGGCGTATATATGTGTTGTTGGAGGTCTTATATGGGTATACATCGCGACGTTACCATTATCCAATTGCCCTTGGGATATGGTTGAATAACCGATAGAAATAATGAAATGAGCATAGTTAATAATATCCATGCCAATTAGGAGCTGGTGTGACTTTATCAATCAAGAGCATGAAAGTGACCACTAAACTATCTATCACTTAAAAAAGATTAAAATTTAATCAAACTGAGCCGATAAACAGTTATGATGAATAAACATTCAGCTTCATTTCACCACACAGGAGAGCAACATGAGTATCGACAGCATTTATGCCATGCTAGCTAGACCTGTACAGGCTGTGAGTGAGCGTAAGAGAATTGTTGAACAAGTCAAACAGGTTAGTGCTATAAGTGCAGACAGTCACGAGGCGCCTCAGTCACAATTACCTCCCGGTATTACCCATAAAATGCCAATTCAACGGCAGGAAGCTTCGCGCCAAGAAAGACGAGCCAAACCAAGAACCGTTGATGAAAAAAAAACTCTCGGTAGCAGAACGAGGCGAATGAAAACGGATAAGCGATTCTCCACTCGTGGAGAAACCGCCAGTCAGCTTATTGATATTGAGGTGTAATACTGACTTGGTTTACCCAACGTCTCCATTAGGGCTTACTTGAGAAACGGCTTTCTGCCAGCCCTTGTACAGCGTCGCACGAGTCGTTATATCCATTGTTGAAGTAAACTCCCGTTCGGTAGACAGCATGGTTTTTAATTCATCCGTCGATTTCCATACGCCAACGGCCAAGCCAGCTAGAAATGCTGCTCCCATTGCTGTGGTTTCTGTTACTTGCGGACGAATAACCGTGACCCCAGTAATATCGGCTTGAAATTGCATTAAAAAGTCATTTGCTACCGCACCACCATCCACTCGAATTTGTGTTAACGGTACATTAGAATCTTTGCTCATAGCATCAAGCACATCACGAGACTGGTAAGCTATTGCTTCTAATGCCGCGCGAATAATATGATTCCGATTAGCTCCACGGGTTAAGCCAATAATGGCACCTCGAGCATCAGCATCCCAGTAAGG
>NZ_PJAP01000971.1:0-2868 GCF_002836795.1 Shewanella sp. 11B5
GTGCTTATATCAATAGCTGTGTAACTTTGTTTCATTTTTATATTAAAAATGATCTCAATGATTACATCATAATAAAAAAATATTTCAGGGAGTTAAAATATGCAAGCTAATTCACATTTAGCCAAAGCTATTCGCTTTGCGCTAATCAGTGGCGTTGCCGTTTCTGCAGCAACCACATTCAATACTGTTGCAGCAGAAGACGCAGCGAATACAGCACCTGCTGTCGAGAGAATCTCGGTAACGGGCTCACGAATTATTCGTGAAGGTGCTGTTGCACCAACGCCAGTTACAGTAATTACTGGCGACGAGTTATTATCAACTGGTGTAACAAATATTGGTGAAGCGCTAAACCAATTACCTGCACTAGGTAACACCTACTCACTTGCCAACTCAGGCCGCTTTATTGGTACTTCGGGTCTTAACTTACTCGATTTAAGAAGCATGGGTACCGCCAGAACACTCGTGTTAGTGGACGGTAAACGCCATGTATCAAGTTCTGCAGGTACTTCTTCAGTCGACGTCAATACCATTCCAAGTGTATGGATCGATAGAGTTGAAGTAATTACCGGCGGTGCATCTGCAATTTACGGTGCCGATGCGGTAACCGGTGTTGTAAACTTCATTTTAAAGAAAGATATTAATGGCTTAGATGTATCCGCAACCAAAGGTTGGGCTGACGATAGTGGCCACAATAAAGACCGTTTCTCATTATCTTATGGTTCTGATTTTGCCCAGGGTGATGGTAACGTTGCCTTTGCGGTTGAGTACAGCGCTCAAGAGCAATTAAGAGCATTTGATCGCGATCAGACTTCAACTGCTTTTTCGAGCCTAGCAAATAAAAACCGCACTGAAGATAATAATGACCCATCTGATCCAGACAAAATATGGACTCCTAATGCAGGTCACTACACAATTAGTAATGCCGGTACCTTCAATTTAGATGGTTGGAAAAGCTTTAACCCTGATGGCTCATTAAGCGATGTTTATAGCGGTCAAAATGTTGATGGTATTCGTTGTGCAAATTGCGATGTCACTAACTTAAACCAGTTTGTAGAATTACAACCTGAATTCGAACGTTACAATATTAACTTTAAAGCAAACTACCAGCTTAACGATAATCATAACGTTTATTTTGAAGCTAAATACGTTAACAGCCAATCAACAGATGAAGGTCAACCAGCATTTTTCTTTGGCAATCCGGTTAACGATATCAAAATTGATAACGCTTTTATCAATCCTGAACTGGTTGCTTTAATGAAAGCAAACAAGGATAGCGACGGTAATTCAGCGCCATTAGATACACTTAATATTCGTCGTTTTATGACGGACTTGGGTGCGCGCATTGAAGATGATACTCGCGAAACTCAACGTTATGTTATCGGTCTTGAAGGTATAGTATTCCAAGATTGGGATTACGATGCCTATGCTATTTATGGTCAAACTGATTTAGAGCGCGTTAATAAAAATAACTTAATCTATGACAATTACACCAACGCCCTTGATTCTGTATTAGAAAACGGGATTGCGGTATGTCGTGATCAGTCAGCTAGAGATGCAGGCTGTGTGCCAGTCAACATTTTTGGTTTTGGTGCACCAAGTCAAGATGCGATTAATTATATTAATACCGCTTCAACTGGTACATCGATTATTAAGCAAACCGTATTAGGTGGCTCACTAACTAACTCTAGTTTATTTGAATTACCTGCCGGTTATGCAGGCTTCTCTACTGGTGTTGAATACCGTAAAGAAGAAAGTGAGATATTTGAACCTTCAAATGCAGCAGGTACTTTCTTCAATGCATTAGGCGAAGATAAAGGCGATTTTGATGTAAGCGAAATCTTTGCTGAAATCACGCTTCCTTTGTTAGCCGATTTACCAATGGTACGTCAGCTAGACTTAGATCTTGCAATACGCTTTGCTGATTACAGCACCATTGGTAATGCTACAACATGGAAAACGGGTTTAAGCTGGGAAGTTGATGATCAGATCCGCGTTCGTACTACATACTCAGAAGCTATTCGTGCACCTAACATCAGTGAGCTTTATGGTGCTGCAAGCCAAACATTCTTCTCTGTAGATGACTCTTGTCGTGCTAAAAACTTAAATGATCTGGCTGATCCAACTCAACGCCAAGCTAACTGTGCGGCGTTAGGGATCCCTGCTGGTTTTGACGCTGACTACGACGATAAAACGCTTGAAGGATTAAGTGGTGGTAATCGCGAGCTACAAGCAGAAGAATCGAAAAGTTTCACGTTAGGGATTGTTTATCAACCTGATTTTATTGATGGTTTATCGATCACTACCGATTATTGGAATATTGAGATCGAAAACGCTATCAGTGCTGTTGGTGCTCAAGATATTATCGATCGTTGTGTTGATTCTAAATCTGGTGTGAATAATGAATACTGTAGTTTGATTACTCGTGATTCAACTAGCCACGAAATCACTCAAATTAGACAGTTCTCGTTGAACATTGCGTCGCTTGAAGCTGCTGGTATTGACTTTGATATTGGTTATAACTTTGAAGCCTTTAGTGGTGACGTGCGCACTAACCTTATTGCGACTCGTCTACTAAAACGTAAAGACTTTTCATTCCAGGATGAACCAGATACGTTTGAAGAACTTGCAGGCACGGCTGGCTATGCTGAATGGCAAGCAAACTGGAGCCTAAGTTACTCAATCGATAGCTGGGATGTTAGCTGGAGAACGCGCTATGTCGAGGGTGTAAGCCTTTATACTGATAAGGAATTAGCCTTAAACGCGAATCCTAATAGCAACATGGAATTTGGCGATTACTTTATCAACGATATGGCAGTTGCATACAACTTCGATTCAGGTATTAGATTGAAGTTTGGTATCGACAACGTG
>NZ_PJAP01000972.1:0-2866 GCF_002836795.1 Shewanella sp. 11B5
GGATCACAAAACGAGAGCGTATAGAGATGAAAGAGGTATTTAACAGTTAGGTTTTGTGAGGTTGATCAAGCGAATTTTTGCTGATGACTATTCTGTAACCAATAGTTTGGAGTAATGTATTAACCATCCCTTTTGGGACACGCGATGATTAAAAATAGCCTTGTCACGCTTTGGATTTGGACTTAACGACAAATCAAACAAACAGGATAACCCAAACACACTCGTCACCTGTAATTGAAACTCAGCGGATGTTAGGTCATCAATTGAAGCTAATTTCACTCCAATAGCCGTCTGTTTTTCTGGCCAAAATGACATGGCATCAGCACAAGAAATATAGGCCATATCACCATTTCTAAGATGCATTCTCGCTTGATTTTTCACCGACCAAGGCAGATCAATCTGTTTAATCAACATCGCTTGTATTGCTTGATCTTCTGCGGAAGATGGATTGTTATCGCGCCAGTAAATCACATCAATGTCGTTTAAAGACTGTGAAGCCATGTTGTGCAAATTATCCCAAATCAAATTGCGTATAAAACCCGCGCTAATTAACCAGTCAGTGATCCCTTGTTGTTGCATCACTTTCTGGCACACCATTAACGCAGCTAGTCTGGTTTCATCTTGTTGCAACCACTGCCACAACAAGGACAATCGTTTAGCCTGTCCTTGTTGTAACTGATCAATGGCCACTTGATTTAACTGGGGCGGATTAAACTGGTGCTGATTAAACAAGGGCAGATTAAACAAAGTTTGATTATGTCGCGTCATGCTGTTGTTCTGGCGCAGCATCAACAAATGCAGGTAACTTATGGCACTCATCCCAAATTCTGACAATATTAGGATACGCAGCAAGCTCTAGATTAAAGCGTTTGGCATTATACACTTGCGGGATCAGACAAATATCGGCCAGCGAAGGAGTATCACCAAAACAGAAACGTCCAGAATATTGGCTTAACTGCTGTTCTAAAGCGGCAAAACCAAGGTGTATCCAATGGTGATACCAACGCATTTTATCTGCTTCTGATACGCCCATTTCGTTAACTAAATATTGTAATACTCGAAGATTATCTAAAGGATGAATTTCACATGCGATGGCTTGAGCCATGCTTCGAACAATGGCTCTATGCTCAATATTGCTTGGAAGTAACGGTTGCTGAGGGTGTTTTTCGTCGAGGTATTCCATAATCGCTAACGATTGCGATAAGTTAATCTCGCCTGACTCATTATTGTCGATAAACGTTGGCACAAGATCCGAGGGATTGAGTTGATGATAAGCCTCTGAGTGTTGCTCTCCGCCATTATTAACCAAATGAACTGAAATATGTTCTGCCGTTAACTGCTTTAAATTTAACGCAATACGAACCCGATATGCCGCACTTGAACGCCAATAGCCATAGAGTTTCATGTCAATTCCCTTACTTTTGTTTTATTCAGCCTAATAAAAAAGCAATAACGATTAACCGCTATTGCCTTTATATTTCGATTTACATCGCTTTCAAAATATTAAGCTTTGTATTCAACCACTTTTTGATCGATAGAACCAAAAATGCTCACACCGTTATCATCAAACATTTCAATGCGAACAGTGTCGCCAAAATGCATAAAGGGTGTTGAGGCTTTACCGTCGGCAATGATTTCAAGCATGCGCTTTTCCGCTAAACAGCTTGAACCTGCACTGCGATCGTAGTTAGAAATAGTACCAGAACCAATAATTGCACCTGCGCCTAATGGACGTGTTTTAGCCACGTGCTCTACTAACTGGCTAAAGTTAAACGTCATGTCAACGCCAGCATTCGGGCGACCAAATAGTTCACTGTTTAAATGAGTCACTAACGGCAAATGTACTTTGCTGTCTTGCCATTTATCACCTAATTCATCTGGGGTAATCGCAATGGGCGAAAATGCACTAGATGGCTTAGATTGAAAAAAGCCAAAGCCTTTGCCTAATTCGCCAGGGATTAAGTTACGCAGTGATACGTCGTTAACCAACATCAATAATTTGATGTGCTTAGTTGCATCTTCACTGTTAACACCCATGGCAACATCATCAGTAACAATAGCGATTTCTGATTCGAAATCGATACCGTATTCTTCGCTGGCCATTTGAATATCCGCTTTAGGGGCGATAAAACTGTCAGAACCACCTTGATACACCAATGGATCAGTCCAAAACGATGCTGGCATTTCAGCGCCACGTGCTTTGCGTACTAACTCAACATGGTTAACATACGCACTGCCATCGGCCCATTGGTAGGCTCGGGGTAAAGGGGATAAACAACGTGCTTCATCAAAATCTACTGCATTGTCCATCTGACCGGCGTTTAGTGCTTCATACAACTCATTAAGTTGTGGGTATAACAAATCCCAAGCATCTAATAATTGCTGCATAGTATGGGCAATAGCGGGTACCGCGACTGTTTTGGTCAAATCTTTACTGACTAACATCAATTGGCCGTCGCGACGTCCGTTGTGATAACTTGCAAGTTTCATTACTGCTCCTAAATTCTGGGTGAGATCTGCGTCCTACTAGAGACAAGACTCTCAATCTAACCATAGAAATAACCGATCGAGACGGAAAATCCTATAGTAAGTACCAAATCACATTTTTGTGGTGCTAATCGTGATTTGTAAATTATTCGTTACAAAACATAAAAGGCCACGTCAGCACTGATTGTCAGCGTTAAAATGACCAAAATGCCAGCGCTTGGCTGGCATTAAATCGTTACATTACTTTTTCTTACTAATACTGTAATCACGCAACTTGTTAGCAATAGCGGTGTGAGACACACCTAACTTTTTGGCTAATTGGCGTGTACTTGGGTACGCGGGATATAACCGACGTAATAAACTGGCTTCATATTCTTTC
>NZ_PJAP01000973.1:0-2864 GCF_002836795.1 Shewanella sp. 11B5
TGATGTCATCGCTCGTTATGGCTGGCTAGCAAGATTTTAAAGCTAGGCTGAAAAGTCATTGCCTAGTGTTGAAATGGTAGAAGTTTTACCTTTGTCATTGTAGGTCAAGCTTGAGGCATTGCGACTGGCTTGTAATGCTTGGGCAAATCGATTGAGGCTGGCGATATTGAGCTCAATCAAGCTGGCATTCTGACTGTTGATGTCTTTGCACTCGGCGAGAATAGCTCTAGCTTGTGCGACTTGTTGTGCCAATTCAGCATCGGTAGTAAGCAGATTGTGCTGTGGGTGGTTTGCCAGTTTCTCGTCAGTAGTTTTCATATTGAATAAGCACTGGGTTTTATCTTTGGAAAGCGCCAGCAGCTTATCGGCATCTTGTTTGGATAATGCCGCTTTTTCTTCAACAATAAGCGATTTCAGCTGCACTAATGTCTGATTTTGGTTATCAAGCAGTTGGTGTAGCTCTTTGCGCTGTTCTTCGCTTGCTTGCTTATGTAATTGCTGGTTTAACTCTGTCATAAATTACTCTTAGGTTTTCTTAACTAACACTTCTCTATGATGCAAGTTTGCACCTAATTATCTGTGTGTCGTTAAAACAAATTAAAGAGTAACGTTTAACGGTTACTCTCTGTCAAACGATAAACCGCCTAGCTCTGCTTCAAAGCTGGCAATATTCGCCGCAAGTTTTTCTGGGTCAACTTTATATCGTCCCTCAGAGATTGCTTGCTTAATTTCAGCGACCTTTTTTTGGTCGACTTCTGGTAACGATGCCATTTTTGTTTGCGCGCTCTGAAGCTGTTGAGCTTGAGAGGTAATGCTAACGGAATCTGTTTTAACCGGTGCAGCTGATTTTGGGGCTGCAGTAGTTGTAGATTGCGTAGCAGACTGCGTGTCACGTGCAGTGCGCATTTGTGTATTGGTAGCAGTGTTATGCTTAATGTCAATTGCCATGGTAGGCTCCAGCGTAATGAATCAGGTTTTCCAATCAGGCTATCGGCACCCCAGGAAAAAACTTTAACGCTATTTTACATTCTTACTTCAACTTCGCCAACGCCAATTACAACAGCATCAAATTGTTTGCTAGTGTTACTGTTTTTTACTCTGATAACCTCATCGATATTGCCATCTCGCAGTGCTTCCCCAAGGGTTTTTATTTCTACATTAGTGGTTTTTGCATAGATAGAAACAGTGTCACCTTTGCAAACAAAACACAGGTTATTACTTAATACTGGAGAGTCTTTCGCTACCCGGCGTTTCACTCGTGAGCCAATTAATGTCGTAATGTCGGAAAAAAACTGACCTTTTAAGCTATATTGGTCAACATACATAACTTGTAAATGATGTTCGCCAATAATTTGGTCTGGGGACAATAGTTGGTTAGCAACCACAACAGGATATTGTATTTCGACTCGAACAGAGAGATACATTTGCCATGGATAATCATAGTCTGGGCTATTGCAGCTGAGTTTTACCATGTTATTTCGACTAATAGCTCGTTCACTGGCAAGTTCAACATTAATCGGCGGGTAACAGGCTGGTGGGCTGATACGGCCCTCAAGATTTTGTGGGGTTATTTGCACTTTAGCTTTTGAGTCTGCATCAATTTTTTTGGCTACCGCCTCTTTAGCTAACTTATAAATGGTCGATAGGGAAGGTGTGATTATTTCTTCGCTAGCAAATGCTGGCAAAGAAAATGTTATTGAGCACAAAAAACATAAAAAAAATACTTTCATAATGAAGATACTAGCTTGTTTTGCCAGAATGCACCTATACTTTGAAAAACGAAAAATATGCGAGTAATCTCTGCATACGCAATAAGCTAAAATAAATGGGCTAGGGGACATAAGAATAACATTATCCCTTTGTCAAAAAAGTGTCAGTTCACAGTGCGAGCTAATTTATACAAATTAAAGCAAGTTGCATGCCCACTTTTTTGATTCATTAAATTGATATGTATTTGTTAGATTGGTGATGGTTTAGACTCAAGTTAAGTGATCATCAGTAAGATATGAACTAACCGTATTATGCTAAACCAAGGTTTACTATAATTTCAGAGAACAATTTTTATCCTTTTGGGTGACAGTTAACTACAAGGCCTTGTTATGTCGAGTATTTTAGATTCAGTAAATAAACGTACCCAACTTGTCGGGCAAAACAGACTAGAGCTGCTATTGTTTAGGCTTAGCGGCCGTCAACGGTTTGGCATTAACGTGTTTAAAGTGAAAGAGGTTTTGCAATGTCCACCACTGACTACGTTGCCTAAATTAAACCGTTTTGTTAAAGGTGTTGCTCATATTCGTGGTGCAACTATTTCCGTTATCGATTTAAGTGCAGCAACGGGTGGACGTCCACTGACATCAACAGAAAATTGCTTTATTATCATTTCCGAATATAACCGTAGTATTCAAGGTTTTTTAGTGAGTTCTGTTGAACGTATTATCAACATGAACTGGGAAGCTATTATGCCTCCACCGCAAGGTTCTGGCCGTTCTTCTTATTTAACCGCGGTGACAGAGATTGAAGGTGAGTTGGTTGAGATTCTAGACGTTGAAAAAATTCTTGATGAAATTTCACCAGTTAAGACTTCTATCAGTAAAGAGCTCAATGAAGCATTAACTATTGATAGAGAACAGCATTATCATATTATGGTTATTGATGATTCAGCAGTGGCACGTAAACAAATTATTCGTTCGTTAGAGTCATTAAATCTGCAAATCGATACCGCTAAAGATGGTAGAGAGGCGCTAGAAAAACTGAAAAGTATTGCCGCAGAAATGGATGATGTGTCAGTTGAGATCCCGTTAATCATTTCTGATATTGAAATGCCTGAAATGGATGGCTACACCTTAACGGCTGAAATTCGTAAT
>NZ_PJAP01000974.1:0-2864 GCF_002836795.1 Shewanella sp. 11B5
TCGTGTTCAATATCTCCCGTCGGTCTTAACGGTTTGGCAATCACAACCGCTTTGCGGCCAAAATCTAATCCGATTGGCACTATATCAACATCCGCTTTGGCTGCAATATGGTAAAAACCACTTTTCCAGCGGGTTACTGGGCTACGTGTCCCTTCAGGTGCTAAGGCCAGTTTATACAGTGGATCTTGTTGGAATAACAGCACCACACCGTCAACTAAGTTATTGTATTTACGTCTATCGACAGGGCTGCCGCCCATGGCGCGAAAAAGCCATCCCCAAGGTGGAATAAACAGCTGATGCTTACCTAAAAAGTGGATTTTGGTGCCTAAGGCACTGCGGGCGATAATACCAATGATGAAATCCCAGTTACTGGTATGTGGGCCAACAATAATGACGCATGGCTTAGTTTTGTCGAGTTGGCCATCAAATTTCCAACCCAGTATTTTGAGTAATCCTAAGCAAAGTGAACTGAACATAGTGTGACCCCAATCATTGAGCTTTATAAAGCTTCTTGTTGTTATTATTCGATTTATCAGCTATTTGATGTGGTTAATCGACGTTGATTCGTTTGTGATATGCATTATCAGCATAGTCTGTAATCGTGCTAATTTCATGCTTAACCTCAATTTGGCTAAGGTATGAGATAAATGTTGTTAGTTACTTTGTTTAAACTTGCCATTGGCTTTGCGAGTAAGGTAAACGTATGCAGCAGTAGTTACTTATCATCAATGAATGCAGAGCAAAAGGCCGCAGGTGCATCGTTTTCTATGTCGTTCTAAAGTTAACTAATATGTTGTCTAGTGAGTGATGGGCTTATCAAACTCAGCGATGTGTTTTGCTTCGTCTAGAATAACCTGCTCTAACTCTGCTTCTGATTTCATCCGTTCAAAATCAAATTTCATCCGTTGTTGTTTCGGTAACTCTTTACGTGCTTCCATGATGGGATGGTTTCTAATTAGCTCATAATGGGTAAACAGGTTAGGGAAGTCTGCCATAACTTGTTCTGATAAGGATAATGCATCAAATAGTTTACCTATGCGCATAACGCCTTCAGACAGTTCACAACGGTCTTCTAGCATTGCTGCTGCAATGTAACGGATATCAGTCAGTATTTGCTGTCTACGCTCGTCGGCTTTAGCCTTACGTTCAGAAAGTGCTTGTTGGTTAGCTTGTGTTTTACGTTTAAGCGTTAACAGTAAGTGTGCTGCGTAGGTAGCAAGGGCAACAATAATGAGTAAAGCAATAACGATGGCGGTTGTAGACACAATTTATCCTTTTTTGAATACAAAACTGGCGCGATATGCGCCAGTTTTCTGATATCAAACCAAGAAATAGCTTGGTATTACTTTCATCGAGCAGATTAATCTTTCTGCTGATAATCTTTAAGCAGATCGGCACCTGATTCAAAACGATTTAATAGTTCATCATCGCTCAGTTGCTTTTTAGGGCTTTGTGTTGGTGTATCATCACCTTCAGTAAGGCCTAAGCTCAACATCAGTTGCTCAATTTTGTCTAACTGAACATTCAACCACTTTTGATCTGTGTCAGATAAATCACGACCTTCTTCAAGTTGGTCAAGTAACTGATTTAGTCTTGGATCATCTTCAAGTTTCAATAACTTCTGTTCGTCAGTCAGTTTAGGCTGCTTAGGCTTAACTACTAATGGCGCAGTAACCGCTGTTGGTAAAGTGAGTGCCACCGGCTTTTTGCTGCCATGACGTACATCTTTACTCTTAACCGAAGTGTTACCAGATGCTTGTTTAAGCAACGTTTCATTGTGACGGCTGCCTGATTTACGGCCGGTTTCAGATTTTTTACCATCGACCGCGTTGCGATCAACTTTTTTTACTCTAGGTGCAAACTTAGCGCCGTTTTCGCCGCCTTTGCGAGTTTTTTTACTGCGAGCCATGATGTTCTCGTTAGGTTTTCTAAACACGTCCTTGCAGAGCAATTTCTACAAGGCACTAAATAAGGATGCGCTTTATATCAGATTTTGATGATTTTTGCATCAAAACCAGATCTTTCGATGCAAATAATAGCTCAAAATCACTATTTAATGCTAAATATTCGAATGTCTGTTGCTGATAAAAGCTTACATGAGTTGGATTGTTTTTGTAATGCCATTTAGCAAAATGGTCTTGATCGGTCAATAAAGGTGTACTTATTGCTAACCAGCCATTGGGCTTAACCAGCTGATTGAGTAACTTCCATTCACGATGTGGGTGACGAAAGTGTTCGAATACCCGGTAACAACATACAAAATCATAGCTATGTTTCAGTACCGACTGATCTGCAGCAAAAAACGGGTCGTACTGATTAACAAGATGACCAGCATCAACAATGGATTGCCTGCTCTGTTCGTCAAGTAAGCGGCCAAAATTAAGGCCAGTTAACGCGCCGCTCTGTTGCTGCGATATTTGGCCTAATAGTGGCAGTATAAATTGCGATAATGGCTTTTGATTCGATGACTTTTGTGCTCGACCGTAACGCTGACGCTCAATATCGGGCATAAGATGTGATTTTGGGTTAGCAAAGACTAAGCCACAGCGTTCGCAGATGTAGAAAGCTCTTTTTTTGTCTTGAACAAAAAATTGAGCACAATGATTACAGAGCGGGCATACATTCATCAAATACAGCAGTACCTAAGTATTGACTTAATAAACGATTATATAGCGTATACGGTTAATTTAAAGTAAGTATTTGAAATGAAGTTGATATTGAGGCCATTTAAGCATAAAAAAAGGCGGCAGTATAAACTGCCGCCTCGTAAAATAGTGCTTAACGCACTTTATTCTGATTCCAAGTATCCGTACTTGCTATGTGACTATCCCGGTCAGATCTTTATTTATTTTGCTTTCCATGCC
>NZ_PJAP01000975.1:0-2864 GCF_002836795.1 Shewanella sp. 11B5
AAAAAAGTGCTTGTTAAGTTTGGAAGAAAGTCACTCAAACATTGGTTTAGCCATGCATCAACTAACGACTTAATGCGTATTCAAATTTACGACATAGTTCGTAATCAGCTATCAATTAGTTTTTTGAGCGTATTAAAAATGCATGCTAACGGCGTCGCGAAGACGGATACTCCCCACTTTGGAATACTGGCTCTTCATGGTAATAATAAGATTGTATGGGGTTAAAAATGAAGGCTAAAACTTTATTCATTGGTATTGTGACACTTACTGTAGTTTATGCCATTGGTGCTAGTTACACATTATCGAACAGGAAGATTGAAGATGTCATTCTATGCGGTGCCGGTGAAGATGGTCTGTATATTCCTCATGCAGTTTGTCATACTTTTTTAATGAATTTTAGACTAATGAATTCTGACATCAAAGAGTTAGAATCGAGAGGAGGCATCGCAACCCTATTTGGGATTAGGAATGAAGATAAAAAGTACCTCTACTTAGACAGTTTTATTGAAAATGGGGCTTCGGTGAACGCACCGAGTACGATTAGTCGTCTACCACCACTTCATGCAGCGTTATTGCTTAATGATAGTAAACTAGTCAATTTTTTGATCCTTCGCGGCGCAGACCCTAAACAAAAAAATACCCAGTTCGACATGAATGCATATGACTTTGTTATTCATTTACAAGCGAAGAAACCTTCGATAGATCGAAGTGACATTTTGAAAGCTCTCTCTCACTAAAGCAACAACTTATAACCAGTGCACATACGAGTGAGGTCGGAATCAAATTTAAAAAATGACTATAAATACGATGAACTTAGTACACTCTACCAATACCCAAAAGCCTCGATACCATTAAATATCAAAGCTTTTTCATATTTAAATTTCAGGTTATTAATCCTAAATCAGCTTAGTCATTCAAGCTAGTCATATATATAACGCAGGATAAATCATGTTAGGACAAGGTAATTTTCTACGACGTTTAGCTTGATAAAAAGAGCGCTAAAGCAATAGAGTTATCACCGATGCAGGCTAGATAAAAAGTAGACTCATCCCCACTTAATCTCTCAATTAATCACTGATAACAATGACGTTAAATGACTAACGTACCCATCGCATCAGCTCATTCGCATCTATTACCGCAAGCTGTCTTTCAGTTAGGCTTCCAGCTGAGTCAAAGAGGAATAGTTCAGTTACGCGTGCGTTATGCTTGGCGATAAACGCATCGCCCTCCGGCGTTGCTGTTCTAGCAAGCAGAAAGTACACGTTATCACCAAGATGAGACCGAGCTTCATTCATCTGCTCTGTTTGGGTGATACTTGAAACAAGGTTAGGATCATAGACAAATACTACCGCAGGTTTGCCCGTACCAATTTGTTCAAGATTAGACGTAAACCCCTTGGGCATCAGCATTAGCAACAGCCCAAACAGCAATACTATGGATGCTATGACACTTATCGCAACCCAAGGCATTTTACGAGGCGCGTTGGTAGGTTTATCCATAATGATAGATCTCTCTTTTAAGTGTTGAAATACGTACCCAAGCAAAACAGTATAATCAATAAACCTGAGGCTTAGATTAAAAACGTCTGGGATGAATAGACAATAGATGATTTAGACGGCAATAACGTTTACTCTGCCCTCACTAAATATCGACCACTAAGAACATAATGCAATACACTGTGCATTATGCAAAGTGTACAGGCAACACATCATCACGTGTGCCACTGCATGTCGGCGCGGTTAACGTTCATTTTGTTATTGTTTTAGAATGAGTGACTTGAGTTATTTCTACGTATTTTATCTGAAGGATTAATTTTTAATGGAAAAAGTGTTTGAAAGATTGATGTATGCATCGCGCTGGATCATGGCGCCGATTTATCTGGGATTAAGCCTAATCTTATTCGCTTTAGGCATAAAGTTCTTTCAAGAGATCTTTCATATTATCCCCAATATTTTCTCGATAAAAGAAGTTGATTTGGTGCTAATCACCCTATCGTTAATCGACATCACTTTAGTCGGTGGTCTACTCATCATGGTGATGTTTTCAGGTTACGAAAACTTCGTATCACAGCTTGATGTGGGCGAAAACAGCGAGAAACTCAACTGGCTTGGCAAGATGGACGCAGGCTCCCTTAAAAACAAGGTCGCCGCCTCTATTGTGGCGATTTCGTCTATTCACCTACTTAAAGTCTTTATGAATGCCGAAAATATAGCTAACGACAAAATCATGTGGTATTTGCTCATCCACATCACTTTTGTGTTATCAGCCTTCGCCATGGGATATTTGGATAAGATTACTAGGAAGTAATAGCAGAATTAAAAATAAGCCCCTATCAAATGGGGCTAGTTTTACTACCATTGCTTTAACAAGGTAAAAGATGCTTCTGAAGATAGACGCGTAAGAATGAAGTAATCTACTGAATGGTAGCTCCCACCTTCGACGGTATTACTGGTGCTCAAAAGCATATCCTCAATACCATCACCATTATAGTCACCTTTAGCTCTTATATTAAGCCTTTGCGATCCTCCTGAATTATCAACAAAAATTGCGCTAGTTTCATCGATGGCTTCAACCTTCACGATGTGACTCATTTCATCCCAATTTGTGGCTACAACCAGACGACGCTCATCATCCTTCGAGATAATTAGAGCTAATTGCGGCGGAACACGTTTGGCAAAGTTTTTGTCCAAATTAACAACACTAAAGTAGCTTTGATGCGACGGCTTAAACAGGGATAATTCTTGCCATGACTTACATATTTTATAATCTATTATAACGGCCCCATAATCCGCAGACTGCAAAGCTTCATACCCTAAATCTATACTCGCAACTAAATCTGCGCAGGTATTAACCGTTAACTTCTT
>NZ_PJAP01000243.1:0-9363 GCF_002836795.1 Shewanella sp. 11B5
AGCGGCGCTCAGGCAAAAAATATCTTCTGGCAGGTTGGCGGAAGTGCGGGAGTAGCACTTGATACCACAGCGCATTTTGAAGGTGTGATCTTAGCTGAAAAAGGCATAAGCATAAATACAGATGCGACGGTTAACGGCAGATTAATGTCACAAACCGCTGTCACATTAGATCACAATATAGTAACTCAGCCTACAGAGTAGTTCTGATAATAGCCGAGCATTAGCAATCGTCTAATGCTCGCAATCCTTGATGCTACTCATCAGAAAATCAACATCCACTAAACCCTGTTTGGCGGATGTTTTTATGTCATGGATCATTAGCTATATCGCAATTGATTGTGATATTTTCAACCCTAACGCCATGGATTAAGTGGTATATAAAGTCGACCCTGCATTGTGCACCGAATGTGTTGGTCATTACGACAAGCCGACTTGCGCGTCTGTTTGCCCTATCGATTGTATCGACCCTGCCCCTAAACATGTCGAGTCACATGATGCGCTATTACTAAAATACGCTGCACTCACTGGCAATGTGTAACCTCAGGATTGAGCAACTAAGAGATTATATTTAGTACCTAGCATCTAACATCTAGCATCTGTAAAAACGGCGCTTAATGCGCCGATTTTTAGAGTCAAATAACACCATAACTATTCACTGGCTGTTAATGTTTGTAATACTTTTGCCAGTTGCTCAATGCCGATCCGAGCGGGTTTGGGTAAGCTATCTAACTCTATAGACAACAATAAATTTTTAACCTCTAACCCCAACTCTGTATCCCCTTCTATACGTAATTTACGCTGGAAAAACAGCGTGTCGGGATCTTCTTTACCTGCTGCAACCAAAATTAACTCAGGCACATTGGCACTTAATGTCACATCAGGCTGAGTAAAAGCACGCACTCGTAGTTGTTGTTCGACACCCACCTCAAAACGCAAACCAATATCATCAACACAAATGCCTACCCACTTTTGTTTGAGAAAATGGAGTTCATCTGCCTTCAATTGTTCCGCTAACACTAAATTAAGCAGTTTATTGATGACGATTATTTTTAACGCTTCCGGCATCAAGTTTAGCGAGCGACGGCTTACTTGAGGCGCAAAATGTAACAAGTGCGCCGATAATTGTTGTGTAAATGCTTGTGCCATCGAGAGTACCTACTTGCAAATAGAACCAGTAATCAAGTGAGTTTACTGGCAATTTATCTAACGAAACCTGTTTTAAATCAAATCATGTTAACTCAATCACATTTACACTCCTGTTCTTTGAAAAAAATGAGAACACCAACATGGAACTCTTATGCCCTGCAGGTAATTTAGCGTCACTCAAAGCCGCTCTTAACGCTGGCGCTGATGCGGTTTACCTCGGACTAAAAGATGACACTAATGCGCGCTCGTTTGCAGGACTAAACTTTTCTGCAGTACAACTAGCACAAGCGACAAAACTGGCCCAAAGCCAAGGGCGAAAGGTATTTTTAACCTTAAACACTTTTCCTAAACCCGGTGAAGAACACCGCTGGTATCAGGCCGTTGATTTAGCCGCACAATTAGAAATGGATGCCCTCATCGTAGCTGATTTATCATTACTCGATTATGCCCACCAGCATTATCCGCACCTTCCGCTACATTTATCAGTACAAGCCAGCGCCACAAACTTAGGGGCTCTATCATTTTATCAACAAGCTTTTAATATTGAACGAGCTGTATTGCCACGAGTATTGTCCATTAAACAGGTTCGAGACTTAGCTAAAGTGAGCCCTGTTGAGCTTGAAGTATTTGCTTTTGGTAGTTTATGCATCATGGCTGAAGGACGCTGCCATTTATCGTCATATGTAACAGGACAATCTCCTAATACAGGCGGTTCGTGCTCACCTGCTAACCATGTGCGTTGGCAAGATTCTGGCAGCGATAAATTGACCCGACTCAATAATGTATTAATCGATAAAGCTGAAGCTAACCAACAACTGGGTTATCCGGTGGTCTGTAAAGGCCGTTATGTTGCCGAATACGATCATGATGCAAAGTATTTATTGGAGTCACCTACCAGTTTAAACACCTTAAGCTTGTTACCCGAGCTCGCCCAAGCGGGAATTAAATCACTTAAAATAGAAGGACGTCAGCGAAGCCCTGCTTACGTCAGCCAAGTCACCCACGTTTGGCGTAGCGCTATCGACACTTATTTAGCCAGCCCCGAGTCTTTTTGCGAGCAACCACAATGGTCGCAAGCGTTAGCAAAAGTATCCGAAGGACAAATCACTACATTGGGCGCTTATGAGCGTCAATGGCAATAAGGTTTTACAATGAAAATATCTCTCGCTCCAATTAGTTACTGCTGGTCAAAATCTGACGTTGAACACTTTTATCAGCAAGTAGCATTGAGTAACATCGATACCGTTTATTTAGGTGAAACCGTATGCAGCCGTCGCCGCGAACTGAAGTTTAACGACTATCTAGATCTCGCCAATATGCTTAAGTCTCATGGCAAACACGTGGTGTTATCAACCATGGCTTTGATAGAGGCGCAATCTGAACTTAATGAACTGAAACGAGCTATTGATAATGGTGATTTCAGTATTGAAGCTAATGACATGGCTGCGGTACATTATGCGCACCAAGCGAAAGTCCCCTTTGTGTGTGGGCCAACAATCAATAATTATAATCGGACCAGCCTTGATTTATTGCACCAAAAAGGGATGTATCGTTTTGTCATGCCTTGTGAATTATCACAGAAGTGGTTAAACACCGTCATCAACCAGGGTGATAAACCCGCTTTTGAAATAGAGGTGCTCGGTCACGGCTATTTGCCTTTAGCACATTCTGCACGCTGTTTTACCGCAAAACATTACCAATTGCCAAAAGATAAGTGTCAAACTATTTGCCAACGCCATAGCAAAGGCTTACTGGCTCAAACTCAAGAGTCACAACCCTTACTCCGCTTAAATGGCATTCAAACTCAATCTGCGGCGCAGGTAAACCTGATTAACCAAATTCCACAAATGATAGACATGGGAATTGATTATTGGCGTATATCACCCAATAAATTAACCGATGTAGCCATGGGTTCAGAACTTGCTCATGTATTAGCGCAAATAACAGAGGATCCATTTAATAGTAAGGCGCTAATCACAAAACAGTTTAACGACAATAAACAGGCATCGATTATCAATCATCATTGCAATGGCTATTGGTTAGGGTTACCGGGCATGGACTATTCCCTTGAGCCAAATACTCCAGCGGGATAACGTTACAAACGCTATTTGATAGCCATTAATAAAAGTGGTCATGAACCGTAATCATATCCATGTTTATTAATGGCATACAAACCATAAAAAAGTGCCAAAGCCAAAGAGAGCACACTTCCGCAACAAAATATTAACCAACTGATTAAATTAGATTTTAACGATATACTCCGACACTTTCTTAAAGTAAATATCTACTCACATTTAACTAATATCTATTCGGTTAAGTTATCATTTTACATACTGCAAATAAGGGGGTAACCTTGCCTACCCAAAAAAAACAACTGAATGGACATTCAATTTCGGTCCATAATAAACAGTTGGGTAGCACAGCTGGCCAACTTAGAACACATAAGTAAGGTGTATTTAACGTGACACATAAAAAACATAGCATTAAAACAATTCTCACCTTTATTATTCCGTCACTGATTGGCTTGCTACTGTTTATGACGCCTATCAATGTCGAAGGTTCGATTACCATTCCGATTGCAATCATCTCAAAAGCATTGCAAAGCCAAATGGGCAGTTCGATTCAGCTTATTATGACCTGCATAGTGGTACTAATGGCATTGGCCTCATTACTCACTCAACTCATTAATCCTAAATTCGTTCGTAAAAGTATTTTTTTACGCACACTGCTGAAAGTAAATTTATTTTGGTTAGCGGTGCGAATTCTAGGCGCAATCTTTATCGTCATGGTTTATTGGCAAGTGGGACCCGAAGCGATTATTTCATCTGCAACCGGTGGCTTGGTTCTGAATGATTTAGTACCAGTACTATTTTCAGTATTTATTTTTGCTGGCATGTTATTACCGTTATTGCTCAATTTTGGTTTATTAGAATTTTTTGGCACGTTATTAACCAAAGTTATGCGTCCAATATTCAATTTACCTGGTCGCAGTGCTATTGACTGTATGGCATCTTGGTTAGGTGATGGTAGTGTGGGCATTTTAATGACCACCAAACAATACGAAACTCGTTTCTATACTGCACGTGAAGCTGCTGTTATTGGCACAACCTTTTCTGCCGTGTCAATAACCTTTAGCTTAGTGGTGATATCACAAGTCAAACTTGAGCACTTATTTGTGCCATTTTATCTGACTGTGTGTTTAGCAGGGTTTATTGCCGCAATCATAGTCCCTAAACTACCGCCATTATCATGGAAGAAAGATCTGTATATCGATGATACTCCTCGCCATGAAGATGACGAAACAATCCCAGCCAGTCATGGCGTATTTTCGTGGGGATTTGAACAAGCAATGCAACGGGCATCTTCTGCTGGTGGCATTAAGCATGTGCTAACTGAAGGAATTAAAAACGTTGTCGATATGATATTCGGGGTGATCCCTGTTGTTATGGCTATTGGTACCGTCGCATTAGTGTTGGCTGAACATACACCTATTTTTAATTACTTAGGTATGCCATTTATTCCGCTATTGGAACTGCTGCATATTCCAGAAGCTACCGAAGCCTCGAAAACGATTGTGGTGGGATTTGCCGATATGTTTATTCCATCGATTTTGGCCAGCTCTATAGAATCTGATTTGACCCGCTTTGTTATTGCGGCATTATCAGTTACTCAGCTTATTTATATGAGTGAAGTAGGTGCTCTTTTAATTGGTAGTAAAATCCCGGTTAACTTTTTTGAGCTATTCGTTATCTTCATTCTACGAACCTTAGTGACACTGCCTGTAATTGCATTAATGGGCCATTTACTCATTTAGTTGAAGTCAGAAGATAAACAACTCAATATCACTAAGGAGCGCAATGCGCTCCTTTTTTTAGACTAAATATTCTCAGCGTAATCGAGATAAATCGAGTATGCTTAAACAATAAACACTGACTTTGTGTCATTGCGATATTGATTACTAAGGGCAAACTATGGATGACAGACGTAAATTTTCTCGTATTTTTTTTGCAGCCAGTGCTCATCTTGCGCAAACAGAACAAACTTGGCGCACTAAAATTTTAGATTTAAGTCTTAATGGTGCATTAGTAGAATTGCCATCTGGGTATACAGGTCAGCTCAATAGCATTTTAACTTTGGAGTTTGTGTTACCCGACTCTGACATTGAACTGAAAATGGAAGCGGCAATTGTCCATAAAACCCCAGAACACCTTGGCTTAAAGTGTACTCACATTGATGTTGACAGCATTACCCATCTTCGCCGAATTATTGAATTGAATATGGGTGATCCAGAGCTATTAAATCGTGAGTTGACCTCTTTAATCACTTCAGCGCCTTAAACAGCCGATATAACAAGTTAAGATGCAAAAAAGGTAAGTCAATGACTTACCTTTTTTATGTACAAATTTTGCTTTTTATCACCCGAGGCTTAATTAATTAGTTCAAGCAGCTCATGGATAGTTTTCACAGGGATAATTTTTGCCCCTAGCCCTTCCATGGTTTTGTGATAATTACGGAATGGGATAAAAATCTCTGTAAAACCATGCTGCGCAGCTTCTTTGACTCTCGGCACACCACTATCAATTGGGCGCACATCGCCATTCAAACTCAACTCCCCCATAATACAAGTGGTTCTAGGCACGACAAAGTCATTTAAACTGCTCAGTAATGCCGTAACAAGCGCTAGATCGATGCAGGTTTCCGACTCATCAATTTTTAAACCGCCCACTATATTAAAAAACGTATCATGAAAAATTTTGGTTTTAGTATGCTTACGTAAAATACCGGTTAGCATTTTAATCCGATTCATGTTTAATCCCACACACACACGTTGTGGAAACTCAGATTCAGTCTCGGTGGTTAAACATTGTATTTCCAACAGTAAATTACGGTTACCTTTACGAATACAAGTGATAGTCGAGCCTGGCGATTCAGTGGTTGAGCCCGACAAAAATATTTCACTAGGGTTATCAACACTGATCATACCGCGTTCACTCATGCGGAATATCCCCACGGTATCAACATCACCAAAACGGTTTTTATTAGCGCGTAAGGTACGAATTTGTCCATCGTTGGTGTCGATATGTAGCAATGAATCTACGATATGAACCAAGGTTTGCGGGCCTGCTATTTCGTTATTTTTATTCACATGAGCAATAATGAACATGGTGACATTATTTTTCTTACAATATTGAGTAAACGCTTGAGCCGCTGTTTTAACTTGTGAAGGCGACCCTGGACTGCCATTGGCTGCATCGGTGACAACCGCTTGAATAGAGTCGATGACAGCAAACTTGATTTGCTTGGCTTCTAACTCCTCAATAATGGCTTCTACACTGGTTTCAGACAGCAAAAATAAGTTATCTTCGTTGTAATTAAGCTTTAAACGATTAACACGGTTTTTGAACTGAGATAATGACTCTTCTGCAGTACAGTACAGTGAAGCCATAGATTGTGACATCCGAGCGACCAAATCGGATAGTAATGTTGTTTTACCAGCACCTGGGTCGCCAGAAATAATATTCACCGATCCTGTCGTCAAACCGCCACTTAGTACCCTATCTAACTCACCGATTTCAGTGAGTCTTTTCTCGGCATCTTCTGACTCAACTTCACTGAGTTTTTTAGAGCCACCACCCACTGCACCAGCGTATCCCAATACAGATGATCGTGAAGTTGAACTCTTTGAGGCTGACAATTTCATTTCTACCAAAGAATTCCACGCACCACAACGACACTGTCCCTGCCAACGCGGATAATCAAGGCCACAATCGTCACAAACAAATGCCATTTTTGGAGCTTTTGCCATGTTAGTTCCTATGTTGTAAATCAATTAGTACTTTATGCTTGATGTTATTCGGCTTAAGAATCAATAAACCATCATTATTAACACATTTTCTATATCACCTAAACCTAACATCGGTCGAATCAAAATGACGATTTAGGCAACACATAAGTATAATAATAACAACGATCTTTAGTCAGAGTCTTGCCAACGATTAAAATATTGTCCACACTCATGTAAACAAACTGTAAAAAAGCAATAAATTAACGTTACATCAATATAGCATTGCTATTAATACGCTATGTTAATCTTCGTTTCGAGGGTATTAACAACGATATCATTTGCGCTTTCCTATCGAACAACATTGAAATGTATATTACTATAAAGATCAGCGCTTTCTTGCCGATAAAATTATCAGCCAGACTCACAATAAGCATTTAAAACGATAAAATAATGAGTTTAGATAACCACAGGGCATTAATAGAACAACTGAAACCGTTGATCATGGAACCTGATTTTCAGGACGTATTTGAACAGTTAACAGTTGATGAATCGAATTCAACCCGTTTTCTATTGAAAATGGAGCTAAATCGCATCTCATCTTTGTGCACGCGAATTATCGATTTACGAGATAAAACAGAACTGCCATGTGAAGAAGTTGTCGTCGCCAATCAAAGATATTTCCTAGACGAGCCTGCTAAAGAAGCCTTGCTACAAGCACTACCATTATACCGTAACAAATATACCTTAGGTGTGTACGAGCACGTTATAAAAGCGCATAAACTTCGACGCCTTAAACTCAGAGAGAATGTTTCAGTTGAGGTCATTGACGAAGAAAATCCATTTTTGGTGCCAGGTGTTGTGCTTGGCAGTTATTTTAATCGCTGTGAAGAACGAATGAATTATAGCATTCGAATTATGGTTTCTCAGCAAGGAATAACCGAAGTCAGTGGTGCAACGCTAGATTTATCTGTCGGTGGAGCTCGCATTAAGCTGCCGTTAAAGCATCATTTAGACCAAGACAAACCTTTACTGGTAAAACTACTCGAACTCAGTGATGAATTTTATCTCGATGATCTAAAACATGGTGTTGAATATCAAATAGTGGATATTCAAAATAAAGATGACAACGCAGTATTAAGACTAAAAAGACAGGGCGGCGGAGATGCGTTAGACGCAGTACTATCAAAACTTATACGCAGTTATAAATTTCGATATAAAGTCGATGTCAACGACGTCATAGTTACAGCAACCGGGTTAGGTTATGAGCGTCATTACTTGCCACTATTAACGCATCTACCTCTATTTGTTTCAATTGTTGACGGCAAGCCAATGATAGCCTATGAATTATTGGGAAGAGGTAACCAACCAATTCAACATTATTTTCAAGATGAAAATGAAATTAGCCAGCTACCGAGTTTTATTAATACCAGACGCTTAACCCAACTGATCAAAAACACCGAAAATAATGAGCATTGTTATTTATTCAGTTTTACTCACAATGCTAATGGTAAATTACATTTTTATTCTGCAACCTTAGCGGAGCTTAAAGCGACCAAAAATATTCATCTGTTTTTGGGTTTTGCTTCTACAAAAGCAAGCTGGCGTGTATTTAAAATTGTAATGCAACCTATTGATCATAGTAAAAACTATAAAACGTCCACTTTACCTGGGGATGATGCACGCTATGGGGCCCTCACGGAACAACAATTAGCTCAATTTAGTCATACTTTACAACTTATTGATTTAACCAACGAGGAAGCTCGTAAAGACTATCAGTCTTGGTTTGACCAATCTGATGTAAATGGTTTGAAGATTTTTGCCCAAGCAAAAATTAAACAGCACAGCATCAAAAAAGTATCAATGCCATTTAGTGAGCGGCGCCATGAGGCTCGATTCGCTTTTAAAACCTTAATCACAATTCAACAAGGTGATAAACAGGCCACTGGTATTACCCATGATATTTCGAGCCGAGGCTTACAGCTGATTTTAGAAGAATCGGCTAACTTCAATGAACCTGCCGCTGTCACATTATCATTTCCACGCCTGCAAGCCGCTGCTGGCAAAACTAATTTATCAAGTTTACCTTACCAATTAATTCGCAGCAGGATGAATGGCCTCACCTTACATTTAAGTGCCACAATTGGTCACTCACCACATGAAGGTGTAGAGTTTTTAAATAAATTGATTGCCCATAATAAACAAAAACTTGAGCAATTATCGGATAATGAAGGCCAGAAAAAAGAACTAGCAGATGGCATGAAAAACCTTGTGATGCGCCAATTACCAGGAGTGCCATATTTTATTGAAAAAACAGTAAAAGCGGCTCAAATGGCTTACATAGGTATTGGTACCACTACTGATGAAATAAGCCATTTATTTGCTCAAGACAGCGACAAAGCACTGCAATACAATTTAAAACCATTACTGGGGAA
>NZ_PJAP01000976.1:0-2856 GCF_002836795.1 Shewanella sp. 11B5
GGCATGGCTTTGCTGATTATATTAAGCACATCGATAGGTAGAGATAACAGCGGCTTAGACATCAAATATTTACTCTAATGAAATGGCATGGTGGTTGGCTATACACCAACCACCTCTTGATTTGTATTGTGTTGCGTGATTATATGATGGCGGTATTTCTTACGCCACATCATGTATCCGCCAACCGCCATCGCGACATATAAAACAAACAAACCCGATGTCAGCATTAAGCCTTTTTGGAAGTAAAGGTAAATAGACACAAAATCAATGACAACCCAATAGAGCCAATTCTCCAGCACTTTTTTCGCCACTAGATAGGTTGTAACGATAGCAAAACAAGTGGTTGCCGCATCGACATAAGGAAATGCTGCCGACGTGTAATGAGCCATTAAATATCCCACCAGTATAGACACTAATGATGTCGCGCCGATGAGCCAAGCATGAGTCCCAAATGACCAACTGGTAATATTAAGATGATTGGTTTCAATGTTGTGCTGAGTACCATTATGCGGCTCAGAATTGTGCAAATTACTTTGCTCAGAAGGTGGCACGTGCAACCATAGCCAATACCCATAAACCGCCATCCCCATATAATAAATATTAAGAACTGACTCCATCAATAACGATACATTCCAAAATAGTACAGTATAAATGGCGGTACTAATAAATGCTGCGGACCAACACCAAATGTTAGTCCGCATAGCAAGAATTAAGTAAGCAAGCGCTAGCATAACGGCAACAGCCTCCCAAAACGTCATTAATGACGCTTCACTAAAAGCTTGTTGTAGCGTTATAAATAGATCATTCATTGTGGTTATTCGCTGTGAGCAAGGTCGAGCTCACCACCAATAAATTTACACACAAAAACAGCTTTACCCCACTTTTGGTGTGCAGCTTGCATTTCAACGGCTAACATCGACATCACATCTGTATATTCACCACAGACTTGGGTTGCCATCGCGTTTGTCACTCGTTGAATATTGTCATAACTATCCACTCTGCCGATAAACCATTGAATAGGATCAAGATAGTTCTCATTAAACGGATACATGCTGATCTCTGCAGTTAACTTCATTTTTTATTCCTTAATTAAAACCGCTACAACTGTGGTTGCAGCGATTTTGTGTCATTACATAAATTTAACTTCTAATGTCACACCCATTTGGCGCGGATCACCGTAACGAATATATTGCTTATCTGCCCAATCTTGATCTGGTTCGTTGCCAAAGTAAAAGCCTCGCACACCATATTGTTCATCAAACAAATTACGGCCCCATAAATATGCCGACCATGTTGACGTTTCATAACCTAGGCGGGCGTTGTAAATGATATAGGCTTCTGACTGCGATTCATTGCTGTCAGAATAATAAAACTGGCTTTTACCACTGGCATTCACGTTTGCAAACCAACCAGAATCAGCAACATAGGTCATACCGGCACTGTAAGTAAATTTAGGCGAATGCGCTAAATCGCGTCCAGATAAATCGATGGTAGAACCGTATTTGTCACTGTATTGATATTGACCATATTCAGTTTCTAACCAACCGAAACTACCATAAAATTCAATATTTTCTGTCAAATACCATTTTGCATCGAGTTCCGCGCCATAGTTACTTGAACTACCGGCATTTTCGGTAAATAGAATAAAACGCTGCGGGCTATCTGGGTCTTGTAAAGATGCGGCAACTTGTTGATCTTGGCGATCCATATAAAACAGCGCCAAGGTAGAATCCACTTCTCCATCAAACCAGCTCGATTTTAGGCCAACTTCATAGTTATATAAAATCTCAGTGTCGAACTGTTTCTTGTCAGACAATTCAGCAGGCAATGTCATATTAAAACCGCCCGCCTTATAACCGCGGGCGACACGAGCATAAGCATTGTGATTAGCATTAATGGCTTTTGACAACGCAATATGGCCTCCCCACATATCTTCTGATGGGGCAAAGTTATCTTTATTGCTGTCGCTATAATCACTATCGCGACGCTCGAAACGTAACCCTGTCGACAATAAGTAATCATCACCTAAATGGCTGTCTAGCTGACCAAATACGGCATAGTTTGTCGCTTCGTAATTTGACTGCAATACTTCATCTGGCCAGGTGTTGTATTCCGAGTATAAGTCGTTATCTTCTTTCAAATTCATCGCGTATACACCCAACAACCAGTCGGTACTACCGGCGAGGATGCGTCCTGCATCTTTGGATGATAAACGGAACTCTTGGGTTAAGGTTTTACGATCGCCTTTTTTGTCCCAGGTGTAATCATAAACACACGGCTCAGTACCAGACACAGCTCCCGCATCGTCATAGACGCTACATGCTTTACTCGCCCAATAATCCGAATTGGCCCAATCACCATCATAAGCATAGTGATGATCAGTTTGCGCAAATGATGTTAATGATGTGAAGTCAAATGCTTGCATACCCGTGAAAATAAACTTAACTCCTACTCCTGTGGTTTTCTGTGCATCGATACCGGGTTGGTCAGTTAAGGTGTTACTGCGATTATTATCTAATGTCCATACATCGTAACCATTATCAAAATTGGCATGTAATAAGGTTAAATCAACTTGAAGATCGTCTGTAGCGTACCAACGGAACTTAGCTCTCGCCGTTAACTCATCGCGCTCATTAGTATCATCACGGTTAAGATAAAGGTTATCACGGTAGCCATTTTGATTGTGTTGTTCTAGTGATACACGGTAGAGCAATTTACCCGAATCATTGAGTGGACCCGAACTAAAGCCTGAAAGCGTGCGAAGGTTGTCGTCACCTAAACTGACTTTTGCGCCATGTTCAAATGATTCAGTAGGATCATTACTTTTTAAGTAAATTAATCCAGCTAACGCATTAG
>NZ_PJAP01000977.1:0-2854 GCF_002836795.1 Shewanella sp. 11B5
GTGACTAAGTCATCTAATACAAAATAACTACTGATTAATATGGCTAATGCCATGATCACCGCGATGCTTTGATGTTGAGGAAACGCAGTGTGAATCGCCATATAGGCACATATGGATAGGGTTAAAATACCAATCAACACACTAATGGGCGCTAAGTTAATGTCTAATAAACGTAATTTTTGGCGTATTCCGCTAGTTAGCTTGGTTTGTGGTTCGAGCTCTTGCGGCTTAGGTTGGGCATCGGCAAACCACCAAGCCCTGGCACACACAAGCATCACAGCCAATAACACCACCAATACAATCACTTCATACCAAGGCATAATCTACCTCCGAAAATAGCGAGTTAAGCTCGGTAACATCAAAGCCTTTGGCTGCAATTTGTTCGCTTAACTGGCATTGTGTTGCGCTGCAAACATGTTGGCCTACGATATGGTTATGATCTGTTTGCGGTTGTTGTTGAAACTCAAATAGTGGTTTTACCTCCGTTATAGCTGCGGTTTGTATCACTTCACATACACTCACCACTCGGCGACTACCGTCTCTAAAACGTCTAACTTGAACAATGACTTGTATTGATGAGCTGATCATATGATCAATGGTGTCACGGCATATTGCCGCTTCTTCCATTTGGGCCAATGAGCGTAGACGGTTGATCACATCTTGCGGGTTATTGGCATGCACAGTGGTTAGGCTTCCATCGTGACCACAGTTCATGGCTTGGAGCATATCAAATACTTCACCGCCCCTGACTTCGCCAACAATAATGCGGTCGGCACGCATTCGTAGTGCCGTTTTCACTAAGTCTCGTAATGACACTTCGCCATTACCCTCGCCGTTTGTTCCACGACTTTCCAGTGGAATAACATGCGGATGATGTAGTTGCAGCTCGCCCGTTTCTTCAATGGTGATAACACGCTCGCTGTTAGGGATAAAGCCGGAAATCACATTAAGTAAGCTGGTTTTACCTGAGCCCGCACTGCCAGCAATAACAATGTTTATGCCTGCGATAACGGCTTTTTCTAAAAAGGTTAGAATGTCTTGGCTGATAAACCCACTAGACACTAATGTCTCTGCACTAATGGTTTCATGATGAAAACGGCGAATTGATACTACTGCTCCAATAGTACATAACGGTGGAATAACCGCATGTAAACGACTGCCGTCGGCCAATCTTGCATCTACCATAGGATTATTAGCATCTAACTGGCGACCTTGTGCACTCACGATTCGTTCAAGAAATCGTCTTAGGTGCGAGTCGTTATCGAACGCTTGAGTGGTTTTGCGCAGTGCTCCGTGACGCTCAACCCAAATCGAAAAAGGACCATTAATTAAAATGTCGGTAACGGCTGGGTCTAACATTAATTCAGAAATCGGCCCAAGCCCTTGTAGTTCTTCAATAACTTGCTGGATAAGGAGTGCCTTATCTGCAGTATTTAATGGCTGTTGTTGTTGCCCTGGCAATAAATCGATTAGTTGCTCAAGCTGCTGCTTAAGCTGAGTGGGTTGCTTTAAATGCAATGAGTCGTCGTTGTCCATATCATCAATTAAGCTGTTATGGAGCAGTTGCTTAAGTCGACGCATTTCATCGTTGGGAATTGATGAGATGTTCAATGTTGTTGGGGAAAAAATATTATGCTCGGAATTAAACATATTTCACCTCACTGCATTATGACTTCCATTTAGGCGGATTACTCACGTTCAATACTGACCGTTTTGCGGCTATTACCACTGTGAATAATGATGTCTCTGTGCGTTTGGGCCATGCCCAATAACGGCTGGGTTCCGTTGGCAATATCGTAGGCGCTGTGTAATACAATAGACACAATATCGCTGGCACCAATGCTGGCAAGTGGATAAACATCTCCAGGTCTAACGGCCATGACTAGCGCTAATGCGCCATTGGATGAGCTGGCACTTTTGGCATTTAAACTGTCGATTGCCCCTTTGCTGTTATTGGTCTTTTTGGGCGGCTTAAGTACGCCGATTAATTGCACGTTGCGAGCAACGGTTCTGACACGTTTACGTCCGCGGACTAAAATATCGAATCGGTCGCCTTGATTGAGCTTGGCAAACGGCAGGCCTGTAGGTAATTGTGAAAGTGTGAATAACACCCGGCCCTCTGGTACTGCATACGATAACGATTTAACCGTGGGTAAAATGAGTTCGTTAGCAAACACCACATCACCTTTGCGTTTGGCAACATTAAGTACTTTGCCAAGTAACTGCTGTGGATTTTGTACACTTTGTTCAGAATCATCTTTATCTGTTTTTCTCCTTGTTAATACTGATGAAGTAATAGTGTCACCGGCTTTTAAATCTTGGCTTAACACTACCGCAGTGGTTGTAGATAAACGATCTACTTGACGAATACCCAGTGCTGATGCCAATACGCCGGAGGTGACGAATAGTGCAATGGCTATTGTCGTACTACCTGTGAATTTGCGTTTCATGATGCACCTCTGCGTTATGTTGTTAATCTAAAGATTAGGCGCCGATTGCCTCTGTGTGAGACAACCGACGTAGACTTAGATTAAATTAGTTATCTAAACTACCGTCAGCCTGAGAGGCCGAAGCAGCACCTGCACTAGGTGAATTTGAAATCGACACAGCAGATTCTGCGAAGTCGGTTGCAACAAACTGGAAGGTTGCACCATCACCTGCATTTACATCGACTGCATCGATAAAGCCTGAGCCACTGATTTCTGCGGTATTTTCAGCATTAATGATGCCGTCAAATGCGTAGCTTTGGTCTAATGAACCAATCGCTTCTGCAACATCCTCTAACTCAGCCGTTACCGAATCTCGCATTGTAGTTAGTCCTACTACTAAGCCTGCTGCCATGACAGTTGATAAT
>NZ_PJAP01000978.1:0-2853 GCF_002836795.1 Shewanella sp. 11B5
TTAGCCACTGCAGTATCCATTGGTAACAATAACGGATCCATTAGGGTCTGAGGAGCAACATCTTGTCTATGAGCTTGTTCAAGTAGCGCTTCTAATTGGGCAAGCGTTACCATTTTTTCATAAGGATATTCGGCGACTTGAGTACGACGCAACATAACCACATGTGCTCCACAACCAAGCATTTCACCTAAATCATCAATAATGGTGCGAATGTAAGTCCCTTTAGAACAATGAATGTCTAAGGTTAATTCATCACCTTCAAGCTTAATAAAATTTAGCTCAAACACGGTAATAGGTCGCGACTCACGTGGAACTTCAATCCCCTCACGAGCATATTTATACAAAGGCTGACCTTGGTATTTTAATGCCGAATACATTGACGGTATTTGCTGAGTGGTTCCTCGAAAAAATGCGAGCTTTTCATCAAGTAATGCTTGAGTAACGTTAACAGGGCGCGTTTGCACGACTTCCCCATCTGAATCACTTGTGTCAGTACGTTGACCCAATTTAGCTGTCACCAGGTAGCGCTTATCCGAATCTAATAAATGCTGAGAGAACTTAGTCGCTTCTCCCAGGCAAATAGGCAACATACCTGTTGCTAACGGGTCTAAAGCACCTGTATGGCCAGCTTTATTGGCATTAAAAAAACGCTTTACTCTTTGCAGGGCAAAATTAGAGCTCATGCCAGTATCTTTATCGAGTAATACGATTCCGTCGATGAAGCGACCTTTAGGGCGACGAGCCATTAATCTTGCTCCTTTTCACCGTCAACAGACTCACTGTTATCAGGTGTGTCAGGCGTAAATTGCTGCTGTTTGGCTTTATCTTTATTAATGACTTGTGTCACTAGGTTAGACATACGCATGCCTTCTACTAGCGAACTATCATAAATAAAACGTAATTCAGGCATGACGCGTAATTTCATGCGGCCAGCGACTAAAGTACGGACATAAGGCGCAGCTACAGTAAGCGCATCAATTTTTTGTTGAACAAGTTCAGTATCTTCTTCAAAAAAGGTCACATAAACTTTTGCATAACTTAAATCACGAGAGACGTCGACGTCATTTACTGTGACAAAACCAATGCGAGGATCTTTCATATCGCGTTGCAACACCATTGCAAGTTCTTGCTGGAGTTGTTGTGCAATACGGCGTGTACGACTAAATTCTTTTGCCATGATGATATGCCATATCGTTAGGTCTACAATCAAAAAGGGCGGCTAAAGCCGCCCTTCCATTGGTACTTATAAGGTGCGAGCTATTTCGACTGTTTCGAAGACCTCAATTTGGTCTCCTACACGAACGTCATTATAGTTCTTCACACCGATACCACATTCCATCCCATTACGGACTTCTGGTGCATCGTCTTTAAAGCGGCGTAATGATTCAAGTTCACCTTCGAAGATAACCACGTTATCACGTAGAACACGAATTGGTGCGCTACGTTTAACGATACCTTCGGTAACCATACAACCAGCGATAGCGCCAATTTTAGGAGACTTAAATACGTCACGAACTTCTGCAAGACCGATAATTTCTTGTCTAAATTCAGGCGCTAGCATACCTGTCATTGCGGCACGAACTTCATCAATTAAGTTGTAGATGATGCTGTAATAACGTAAATCAACACTTTCTGAATCAATGGTCTTACGAGCCTGTGCATCAGCACGGACATTGAAACCAACAAGAATCGCATTTGAAGCAGCGGCTAATGTTGCGTCGGTTTCGGTTAATGCACCTACACCGCGAGCAATAATATTCACTTTAACTTCATCTGTAGACAGTTTAGCTAAAGATTCACAAATCGCTTCAAGAGAACCTTGAACATCCGCTTTCAGTACGATGTTCAACTCTTGTACTTCGCCTTCTTCCATGTTCGCAAACATGTTTTCTAGCTTAGACTTTTGCTGACGCGCTAACTTAACATCACGGAACTTGCCTTGACGATACAATGCAACTTCACGAGCTTTACGTTCATCACGTACCACTGTCGCTTCATCACCTGCAGACGGCACACCAGAAAGACCTAAAATCTCTACTGGAATAGATGGACCCGCTTCAGTAATAGCATGACCGTTTTCATCTTTCATCGCACGAATCTTACCGTACTCAAGACCACATAAAACGATATCACCTTGGCGTAACGTACCTTCTTGAACCAAGATAGTTGCCACAGGACCACGACCTTTATCAAGTTGCGATTCGATAACAACACCAGCAGCCATACCATCACGTACTGCTTTAAGTTCTAAAACTTCAGATTGAAGCAAGATGCCTTCTAACAATTCGTCAACGCCCATACCAGTTTTGGCTGATACGTGAACGAACATGTTATCTCCGCCCCAATCATCTGACATGATGCCATGTTGAGACAGTTCGCTCTTAACACGCTCTGGATCAGCATCTGGCTTATCCATTTTGTTAACAGCTACAATTAACGGTACGTTACCCGCTTTAGCATGTTGAATCGCTTCAATCGTTTGTGGCATTACACCATCATCGGCAGCAACAACCAAAATAACAATATCAGTCGCCTTAGCACCACGAGCACGCATTGACGTAAACGCCGCGTGACCAGGAGTATCAAGGAAGGTGATCATGCCGTTTTCAGTTTCAACGTGATATGCACCAATATGCTGAGTAATACCACCGGCTTCGCCAGCAGCAACTTTAGCACGACGGATATAATCAAGTAATGACGTCTTACCATGGTCAACGTGACCCATGATAGTCACAACCGGAGCACGAGACTCTAGTTGGATATTATCATCACGATCTTTTAGTACTTGATGCTCAAGTTCGTTTTCACGAATAAGTACAACTTTATGACCTAATTCTTCAGCAACCATTTGGG
>NZ_PJAP01000979.1:0-2852 GCF_002836795.1 Shewanella sp. 11B5
CATTAACAGCATCGTTAATCGGTGCTTGGGTGCGTCGATGGAGTACATTAAGACGTAACTGCAATTCGCGGATATTAATCGGTCTAGTGAGGTAATCGTCGGCGCCTAACTCTAACGCATTAATACGCTCAAGCTCGCTGTTACTTTCTGCTAATACAATAATGGGGGTTCGGCTTTGTCGTGCGACCAGCAACCAAAATGAATCCATTTTGGGAACCGAAAAATCTAATAATATGGCTTCAAGCTGCAGAGTCTCCATTTGGATCAACGCATCAAAGGCATTATTAACCCAATGAACACTGTAGCCCTGCTCATTTAACTGTCGACCTACGTCACTTTTATCGGAAAGGGTATGTTCAATGAATAGGATATTCTTCATGCTCAGCTACTTAATGATAACGATTACCATTAAGATTATCATATTGATTTACCCAAAACCAGATTTAATCCACCCTGTGACCCTTTTCATTAACAAAAAAGGCCTGAAACTTCAGGCCTTGAGACATTTGTCACAATTATGAGTGAGACGTAATAGGTCTATTTATCTGTCATCAACTGCTTAATGAACTTAACTGGCGCACTACCGTAACTTAAAAACTGTTCATGGAACTGTTTCAAATCAAAGCTCTCACCTTGTTTAGCTTTAAGTTGTTCGCGGAAATCATAAATCTCACGGTAACCGGCGTAATAACTCGTCAGTTGAACTTGACTTAACGTGGCTCTGCGCCACTTTCCTTCAGCTTCAGCACGTTGTTGGAATGCTTCATTCTCAAGCAAGTCAATCACCTCTTGCTCGCCCATTCCATTGACTTGAATGCTGTAGTCTAAAATAGTGTTACAAATAACCCGTAAATTCCATTTGTAATACATCAGCCACATTTCAGGTTCAAAATTACCATAGCCTTCTTCCAACATCATTCGTTCGGTATACACAGCCCAACCTTCAATCATGGCACCATTACCAAATAAGCTTTTCACTAAACTAGGAGATTGGTTAGAAAAGACTAATTGCGTGTAATGCCCTGGGATAGCCTCATGAATATTCAGAACCTGTAAAATCCAGTGATTGTATTCACGTAAATAGCTCTCTGCCGACTCATCACTCATGTCATCAAGGGGTGAAACGTTGTAGTAAGTATTACCGCCTTTGTCATAAGGTCCTGGTGCACTGATAGACGCTCCGGCAAAACCGCGCATGTATTCAGGCGTTTCACGAACAATTAACGGCTTTTTAGGATCAAGCGTTACCAGTTGCTTGTCATTGACAAACTTAATCAGCTCTGGAATTTGCTTTCGCACTTCGGCTACAAAGTTTTCTCGTTTAACATGTTTGGTTGATAACACATCAATCAACTGGCGAATTGCTTGTCTCTCATCGTCTGGTTTTGGGGTATCGATATATTTTGACCAAATGGTATCGGTGATCTTAGCCATTTCTTGCTGAACATGATTTTTATCTGCCACAGCTTTGTCATATAACTGTTTAGCCGTCATACCAGACTGAATATCAAAGGCGAACTTTTCTTCGTATAAGGTTTCACCAATACGGAAATCGCGGCCTCCATTTTCGGTTAGCTTAGTTTCAAGCGCGGTTAACCACTCAATGTGCTGTTTAATTGCTACAGTTGCAGCATCAAAACGCTCAGCAAATAACACTTTCTGCTCTGCGCTTAAGCCTGAATCAGTGACTTGCTGGGCTAACTCAGCAGACAATACCGAAAATGCGCCTTGATTCTGCATAATGGCTAATTGGGTATGCTCAAGTGTCGGCTCACTAATATTGTTTCGCGCGGCCTCATAATAGGCTGGCACATTTTCAAGACGTGCAATCACAGAGGTTAAGCGTTCATCTAATGGCGCAAAGTCTTCATTGATAATTTGCGCAAAACCACCGGCAACATTGTAATTTGACGGGTCCCATTGCCAACCTTTAAAGCGTGTAATTTCCCATTGCATTGACTCCACTAAATTACTCAGTAATTTATAATCAATTAACTCGTTAGCCGTTAGTGACTGCGGATCAAATTGGGCTAGCGCCGTTTGCTGTTGTTTAACAAATTGCAGCGTTTTGTCGCGGCTTGCTTGATTTGGGATATCTAGATAGCCATCATTAACATGTTTGCCACTGTACAGCGCCCAGGTTGGTGATAATGCCCACAGCTCATCAATAAACTGTTGTGAATATTCGTTAAAGTTTAATGCTGCCGCAGCACTAGTTGTGCTAGCCTCAGCAGTAACGGCCTTGGTTTGTGGACTTTGCTTAACCGAGTCATCGCTACAACCTACCAATCCAGCCAAGGCAAAAGAAACCGCCAAAGCAAGTAAAGATTTTTTCATTAGTTATCCCTTACATTGTTATTATTTTTTAGTGTATATAAACTTATTTTTTGATGCATATCGCTTTCGTGCACAAAGATTTTTGTTGCGAAGATACGAATAAAAATTCATCTTACGACAATTATAATGAGTTAATCATGTTCGTCATTGTTTTGCATCAAGCAGACATCTTTTGTGACAGAAAAATCGCGAATAGGGCAACTACTTGTGACTTAAAAACGTATTTTTTGTCTGGTGACCGTTCCAAAATAACTAACAGAGAACTTAACGATGCCCTTAACACATATCCGACTACTGCTTAATGGAAAAAAGGCCACCAATGTCGACATAAGACAATCGGTTATCGCTTTGCGCGAGCAGGGCTATACGATTGACGTGCGAGTCTCTTGGGAAAGCGCTGATATGTTGCGTTTTATAACAGAAGCCATAGCTGATAATGTCGGCAGAGTCGTGATTGGCGGCGGTGATGGCTCGCTTAATGAGGCAGTAAATGCCCTGATGCAACAACCACAACA
>NZ_PJAP01000980.1:0-2821 GCF_002836795.1 Shewanella sp. 11B5
CCGCCGCGCTCCATTTGGACAGGCAACGTTGATTGATACTGATGTTGTCATCGATTTTAGTCAGGAAACCACACCGAATGACGTGGTGACTGTGATTGCGACTCGACCATTAACCAACAATGAAAATTGGGTGGTTTTACAACCGGGTGAGTGGAAGTTATTCCGTAAAGGCGAGCTAATCAACGGCTAACTGTTTAATTTCGTCTAATTCAGACTCACTAATACCTGCTTCATTTTCAGCTTCAGAGATCAGTTCATCCACAGCAGTTGAAGCTTCAGGCTTAGGGCCATCGATGACGACAGGCGTCATGGGTGGCAATGGTTGTTCAAATTGGTAGCTTGCTAGCTGAATATCGAGTTGCTTACTGCCTTTAGAAAAATGGCTTAAACGTACAGGTAGATAGGCTAAATCAGGCGCCATCCAGAAAAATGTTTGTCTTTTGGTACTGTCACGCACCACTTCAACTTTAACCGTATCGTAAGTTCCGCTTTTTATTGTGACTTTTTCTTTGCCTATAACTCTAAATTGATAGTCATCGACTTCTTTTTCTTTGACCATTTTATAATCTAATGGGCGTATATTGGCCGCGAGATCCATTCTGAATTGTAATTGAACCATTAACGGATCAAACACCTTTTCTTCGTATGGCAGTTTTAATGCTTCTTGCTTATAAATGGTGTGAATAAATTTCTGTGCTTTGGCAAAAGCAGTCTGTTCAGTGTAATCACTGCCTGTTCCAGTGCGTTCTTGTATGTATCTAAATGGCACCAATTTGCCGTTTTCAAGGGTGAATTCGCTGGTAAGATGACGCTGATCAGACAGCATTAATAAGCTGACATCGCTGTCGAAATGATAGCTGTAAAAGCCGCTGTCGGTTGCAGGTAAACGATAATTTGCTTCGCCTAATTCGAAACTGCCATAAAACACATTGTATTTTGCACTGTGGGCCGTTAATGGCGATAAAATAGCAGCCTGTTCAATGGCACTTAATGAGGCCGGGACATCAATTTGCTCGAGTTTTTCTGCAATCACAGCAGTTTCTGACACAGTCAATTTAGCCGTAGACTCAGTATCTGCAGTGAGTTGTCGGTTGTCAGAGGCCTGTACGAATAAGACAGGGCTAGTGCACAACATCAGAGTGAATAAGCGAGTTAATTTATTGACCAATGTATAATTACCTTAAAGTTTAGAATTCTGAATAGGCTAAGATTAAAACGGTAATGTCATTACTAAGGTGGCTAGATCGGGTTTCCATTGATATTGAGACAACGAAATCTTGCCTACGTTCACTGTTATACCTTCTAATCTTAGTAATTCTTGCTGTGTTTGAAAAGGTTCGGTATTTTTTGCGAAGGAAATCCTACCTTGACTATTGATAACCCTATGCCATGGGAGCGCAAGCGTTTCAGGCGCTAATTTCAATGCTCTAGAGACATAACGCGCACGACCAGGTAACCCTGCTAAATCAGCGACAATTCCATAAGGTAGCACAGTGCCTTGAGGGATAATATTAACAATAAACCATATTCGCTCCATTGGCGTCAGTTTAGTCATGTGTTTCCATATAGCGTCTTTAAGCAGAGTTAGCTGTGTATTAGCAACAGATAATAGAAAAATTGCGGCCATAGTACAACCGCAATTTTTTGAGAAGTGATATTGTCTTTAGAGCGTTATAGTACGGTGAGATAAATACATAAAAAATGGCTGAATGCCCCACCAAGCACAAATAAATGCCAAATGGCGTGATTAAACGGAATGCGTTTTCCTACATAGAAAATCACCCCAAGACTATAAAATAAACCGCCTACAAGGAGTAAGCTTAAGCCTAAGTCACTCATGTGAGTTTTTAAGTCGCCCATCACAGTGACACATAACCAACCCATCACTAAATACAACACTACACTAAAGGCCTTAAACCGACCGATAAACAATGTTTTAAAGATAACCCCGCCCAAAGCTAAAGACCAAATAGCAGTAAGTACCACAGTGGCTTGTGTGCTTTGTAAACTAATTAGCATCATTGGCGTGTAAGTGCCTGCAATCAAAGTGTAAATAGCACAGTGGTCTGCCATTTTATAGCGTTTGCGCCACAATGCACTTTTGCTGGAGTGATATAATGTAGAGGCAAGAAACAAAGCGATAATACTAATACCATAAATTACCACACCTGTAATTTGCACAAAGGTTAAATGATCGGGTGCTTTTATCAGCATTAAGATTAAGCCGATGATGCCGGCAACAATACCTAATGCATGTGAAAGGGCATTGGCTTTTTCTTCCGCTTGGCAGTAATCTGATCCAGTGGATTCGATAACTGTTTGCTGAGATGCCAGAGTGTTTGATAATGAATTCATAATATCCTGTAAATAGTGCTGATTGGATTTTGAGCACCGCTAGTCTAACAGTCTCAATACTTAATAGCCATATTTAGGTGAACACGTGTAAGCTGAAAATAAAGTATCCATTTATGTTACTTATAATGCTAATTTAACGCTCGATAGGGTAAATATTTGTTAATTCAATTCATCCATAAACCTCATAAAAAGGTGCTACTTAATGAGGTTTATAACGTTATACTTAACCGATCATTCTTGGTGAGTTAGTCTATATGCCTGAAAAAAACCATCAGTCGAGTTCGCTTCAATCTACTACAACCAATAGCGCTGTTCCGCATTGGGGCAACATGCCATCACCGCGGGTTGAAAACGCTAACATTGAATTTAACAAAGACGTGACACCTTTTGTTGAGAAAGAAGATGAAGTGATAGATGAAAATGAATTACAACATCATCAACAACAAGTCGCTGATGAAATTCAGTT
>NZ_PJAP01000981.1:0-2819 GCF_002836795.1 Shewanella sp. 11B5
GATTAATTTGTTGTGCACCCACTTTGAATTCGATAACAAAGATGACACCTTTCACCACAAGAACAACATCAGCACGTCGCCCCATTCTTGGGATCATAAACTCAAAAAAGATATGTGTATTATCAGTACCACATAATTTCAGTTCTCTTTTGAGTATATCTATTTCAGCTCCCCAAGCTCTGGATTGCTGATGCTGTAGTTGCTGAGTATGAGCTGCGGATATTTCACCACTTATAGACAAGGTGTCAGCAACTAAAAACTGTTCGAGAGGTGCGGAATAAAATGCTCTGTTAGACATATTTATTCCTTGAACTTAAAATCAAGAAGTTGCTTAGGAGATAACTCCAAAGCTTCTGCTAGTTTGACAATATTGATCAAACTAACATTTCTTTTCCCTCTTTCGATTCCACTGATATATGTCCGATCTAAATCAGCTTTTAGCGCAAGTTGTTCTTGTGATAATCCCTTTGAAACCCTTAAACTTTTAAAGTAGGCACCAAATGAAACTAGTATCAAATCTTCCATGAAAAATCCTAAAAAAAGGTTTTCATGATGATGCAAACATGTAGACAATGAGTCTACGGACTATAAGTCACATATTAAGATTTAACTCACACCAACAACACATACCTTGTGCTTCTACCGCCCGCGCCGGTTTTGACCAAACATTGTTGTTCAACTAGTTGAGCCAAATGTCGGGTGGCAGTGGCGCGGCTGACTTTAGCCACTTTTTGATATTGGCTACTACTGATCCCATCACTAAAATCACCATCAAGCAGCCGGTTAAGTACCTTAACTTGTTCTGTTGTTAATGTTGGGGTGAGTAAGCGTCGATCGACACGAAGCCAGAATTGGGTTTTCGCGATGGTTTGTTCAATGTTATTGAGAGTGTGTTGAACAGCATCATTTAAGGTGTCTAAAAACCATAGTAGCCAAGGTGTAATATCAAGGGAGCCCTGTTGGGTAGACTCTAATATCGCGTAATAAGCTTTACGTCGCTCAAGTATGCTAACTGACATAGCATAAAAATGAATCGAACGATGTTCAGCTTGCGCTAGTGCTAAATCGGTGAGCAAACGGGTGATACGTCCATTACCATCATCAAGCGGATGCAAGGTGACAAACCACAAATGAGTGATGGCTGCTCGTACTAGCGGATCAAGGTCAGCCTGTTTTCGTGATTGATTAAACCACTCAATAAACTGCGTTAAACTTTGGTCTAGCGTACCTCGAGGAGGCGCTTCAAAATGGACTGTCGGTTTGTCTAAACGCCCCGATACCACCTGCATAGGTTCATCGCCGCGTAACTTACCGCCAATAACAGGATTAAACACGGCTTGGTTACTCGGAAACAACAGAGCATGCCAATCTAAAATACGCGTTAGGCTAAGTGGCTGTTGCCAGTTTTGTAGCGCATCTAAGGTGATATCAGCTAAACCATCGGTTTGTGCAGTAGTGGGATAAGGGTTTTCTTCGCTCACCCCAAGTTTATTGGCCAAAGATGAACGTACAGACAATGCGTTGAGCGTTTCGCCTTCTATCGCACTTGAATGAACGATGTTGGCGATCATAGTATCGAGTGTCCATTGACTAACAGATTCAGTGCCTATCTTACCCAGTAGCAAACCTTGGTTAAATTGAATTTGACGCAATAAAGGATTAATACGGATATGATCCCATACAAAGTCAGGCCATTCTTGTTGTTGCCAAATCCACATATTAACCTCTGTTTAGCTGACTTAAATACTGTTTTGATGCAAATACCAACCTATTCTACTCACCATATGAGGCAAATAGCAATTTATTCGCCTCACCATATGAGGCGAATAGGATAGTTAATTGCCTCATGACGCCTACTAGCAAGCTCGATAACACCTTGGCTGGCATTTCGGTATAATCATTTACTGATTCAATAACCTTCAATTTTTATCACTCAATGCGACTGTAATTAATGACATCTAAGCTGACTGAAGTATCGACACCACCACAAGCCGCTATGCCTAAATCTACATTGGCAAATGAACAGGAAAATAAAGTATTTATTATTGGCCTGCCACGTACGGGCACCACGAGTGTAAGTGTGGGGTTGCTTGAGCAAGGGTTAACGGTTGCCCACCAAGCCTTTACTAAGCAGGCGTTTATGTTGGCCGATGCAGTGTCTGATGCGCCGTGTTTCAGTGATTACCAACAATTAGATAAGTTATTTCCCAACGCTAAGTTTGTCTATTTAGATAGGCCGTTAGATAAGTGGTTACCGTCGATGCAAATGTTACTGGGCAGAATGCTAGTACACTTAGATAAAGATAAGGGCCGCTTTCATCCAGTAATGAAGCGCAGCTTTAATCATTGCTTTGATATATGGCAAGTTGAAGATGTGTTTGATGAAGCGCATTTAACGGCCTGTTATCAGTGCCACCAGCAGCAAGTGTTGAGCTATTTTGCAGGTCGAGATGACTTTATCTCTATTGATATCAGTGTCGATGGTAGCCTTGCTAAGTTGCTGCAGTTTATTGATTTAGCTGGGCCTGATACGGCCGAACTCCCGCAACTGAACTTTCCACAATTAAACATGGGCCGCAATGTGGCCAGTTGGGATGAATATAAACACCCAAATAAAATTAGCGCTAATGCTTCTGGCCCTGATAAACGTAAGTTTTTTGATTACCGACTTTAACGATTTAAATTTAGAATGAGCCAGTTAATACAGCACTACTCGCGCAGCAGCTTTTAACCGTTCATATATCACGTAGCGGTTACTTATCTTTATTACGCTTTTTCTTAGCAACGGTTAACCAATCTAAACTGACACCCGATATGGC
>NZ_PJAP01000982.1:0-2815 GCF_002836795.1 Shewanella sp. 11B5
ATAAGACTTTTATATCATAATGAATGGCTGTATTTGGTTAAAGTTTGTTCGCCATCATACTAAGGTGTTAGTATGGAGATCGTGTTAGTGTGTAAAAAAAGGCTAGATTATGTCTACTTTATCTGATGAAGAGCTCGCTTATTTTAGCGGTGTATTCTCGCCGGAAGATGACAGTACCGATAATACTTTATCGAGACATTCATTAAGTGTTGCGACCGAAATACCCCAAGTGCTTGCTCATATTTTGGGGAATGCCAAATTAACTCTATTAGCTGAAATTAGTTATTACCGTTTATGGTTTCCATTAATCTTAAAGCAAGATGAGCTTGGGCAATTTTTGCCAGAGTTGGGCATTCCTGAAGTCATTGATATGCGCGGCGGTGAACGTAGCTGGCGGCTCAATAATGTCAAAAACATAAAAGTCATTGATAACGATACGGCTAAATTTGTTGAGGTACTCTCTTTATCGAGTTCAGGCATGACTATTAAAGTACCGCAAGAACTTAACGCCAAAGTGCCACGCTTAACACAACTTATTTTACCTAATGGTGTGCATCTGGATATGGTGTTTGAACCGGTACGAACTGAAAACGGGGTCATGGCAGCAAAAATTAGTGCAGAAGGTGAGTCTCGTGAAATATTGCGCCAATTTTTGTTTAGCGAACACAAAGCAAAGTATGCACACCTTTACAAAAAAATTAACTGTTAACCATAAAGTCTTTGGCCAACATGGTTTTAACGGCATTGATAAATTCATCATCACTTTTTGCCTGTATTAGTTGGCACAACTCATCGCCTACAGTGGTAAATCGATAATAAGTAAATAATAAGTGCTGATGTTTAGGTTTTAGCGACAAAGTTGCATTACACATGGTTAACTGAATATGTTCATTACTGTTTAAGAGTCCGGTTTCAAACTCGCTTTTATGTAAAATCCCCGCATCAACTAAGGTTAAAATGCTCGAATAAGGTAAGCCGAATTGAGACAGGCCGAAGTTTGTTTGAGTATGCTTACGAAAATATTGTTTCATCCCACCGTTAATACGATAACTACTGAGTAATTTAAATCTGGGCTCGGTATTGATTTTAACCGACATACCTAAGGCTTTTTCAAATATCAGTGCTTCTCGAAACGTCAGTTGCAGTAATACCGCTAAAGTCCGCAGGCTAAAATTACCTGGATTGACAATTTCACTGGCTAAAATTCTGGCCCACAAATCTTGCATCTTACGGTTATGAATTTGTTCAGCCATTTGAAAAAATTGGTAACGCCAATCAGGATCTAATTCGACACCTGTTACATCAGATGGCGTGTAATTAATCGCTAATGCAAAAATGCTTTCAAGGTTGGTCTGATACTGGCTGAGTTGCTTGCGTTGACGGTATTCTGCACGCTCTGCAACGGATGCTGTTGAAGGACGATAATCCTCTTCGCTGGCTAAACCGATAATGCGCCCAAGTAATAAGGTTTTTTTGCGCGCGGACACTTGAGTATTGTCATCTTGCGTTGTCGTCACATCAATATCAGTCATCAGTAACCCCCTTTTGCATTACACTTGCACCATGTTTGTATGGTATGACATCTGTGCTAAATCGTTTAGCGTTTTGTCATTAACGGTGACCATAGAGCTTCTTTACCTGGCTCTGGATGACGCGGCACATTGAACGCTAGTGCGAGTGAACATATCGCAAATCCAGTGCCTATGAAGAATACTGCTTTAGGCGAACTGAGCCATAAAATGCCTAATAAAACAGGGATAATTACCGCAGCAATATGGTTAATGGTAAAGCTGACCGACATGGTTGATGCAATATCTTGTTTATCAGCAATTTTTTGAAAATAGGTTTTCATCGCAATCGCCATAGCAAAAAGCAGGTGATCAATCACATACAGTCCAGCCGCAATATTGGCGTCGCTGACATAAGCGTAACTACTAAAAATAATCACTAAGCCAACGTATTCGATAATTAATGCGTTACGTTCACCCATTTTTCCAATAAAGCGACCAATGGTAGGGGCAAAGAGTAAGTTAACGACATAGTTAATTAAGAATAAAGCGGTGATTTCAGACACCGAATAGCCAAATTTTTCAACCATCATGAAGCCAGCAAACACCATAAAAATTTGCCTGCGCGCTCCAGAGAAAAAGGTTAGCAAGTAATAAAGCCAGTAGCGTTTTCTCAGTATTAAGTGTTTGTGTTGAATGGAGCCTATGGCAAAACGAGGAAAATACACTGCCATAATGAACACCATAACTAATCCACATCCGCCAATAATGCTATACATCCAGATGTAGTCCAGACTCAGCCAACTCATAATTAACCAAATTGAGCCATAGCCAACAAGTGCTGCTGCGGAGCGCCACGCTAACGCTTTGCCCATAAAGCCAGGTGCATCGGCTTTATCTACCCACTGTAACGTAAGCGATTGATTGATTGTTTCAAAATAATGAAACCCAATCGACATGAGTATCGTTGTTAAATACAACCCGATGACATCAGGAAACCAGCCGGTTATCCCCACTCCAATGCACAATAGTGCCAAGGATGTTAAGGCAAAGGTTTGCTCTTTGATCAGCAGCAATACAAATACCGCGGTAAAAGCTAAAAAACCAGGTACCTCTCTTAAACTCTGCAGCATTCCAATTTCAGCGCCCGTGAATGCGGCGCGTTCAATAACAAAGTTATTTAACAAAGCCTGCCAAACCGCAAACACCATGGACATTACAAAAGTCATCCATAGCAGCAGATGTTGTGGGTTAGTGCGTTCAATAAAGGCGGATTTACCACTGAATAAGGCCGTATCACTGCTGTT
>NZ_PJAP01000983.1:0-2814 GCF_002836795.1 Shewanella sp. 11B5
GAGCTGGGGTTCTGTTCTTTGTACTCGCCAGAATCAGAAGGCGGTATGGGCTTATCTCGGTTAGATTCTTCGATTATTTTTGAAGAATTAGCCCATGGTTGTACAGCCACCACAGCAATGCTAACAATTCATAATATGGCCACTTGGATGGTGACTACGTGGGGCACTGAAACCTTACGTAAGCAGTGGTCAGAAGGCTTAACCACAGGGCAGTTATTAGCCTCTTACTGTTTAACAGAACCTGGTGCTGGCAGTGATGCAGCTTCATTGCAAACCAAAGCTGTGCGTGATGGTGATGATTACTTGATCACCGGTTCAAAAATGTTTATCTCTGGTGCGGGTGAAACCGAGCTTTTAGTGGTGATGTGCCGCACAGGTGAAGCAGGCCCTAAAGGGATTTCAGCGATTGCCGTACCTGCCGATGCGGCCGGTGTTACTTACGGAAAAGCTGAAGATAAAATGGGTTGGAACGCACAGCCAACAAGATTAATTAGTTTTGAAAACGTGCGCGTGCCTGCCGCTAACTTACTTGGCGAAGAAGGCCAAGGTTTTACCTTTGCGATGAAAGGCCTAGACGGCGGACGTATTAATATTGCTACCTGTTCAATAGGTACAGCGCAAGCTGCACTAACTCGTGCAACTGAATACATGAATGAGCGTAAGCAATTTGGTAAACCGCTAGCGGCATTCCAAGCATTGCAGTTCAAACTGGCTGATATGGCAACAGAATTGGTTGCTGCTCGTCAAATGGTACGTTTAGCGGCGTTTAAATTAGACACTCAAGACCCAGAAGCCAGCGCTTATTGTGCCATGGCGAAACGTTTTGCGACCGATGTAGGTTTCCAAGTGTGTGACGGTGCACTGCAAATTCACGGTGGTTACGGTTATATCCGTGAATATCCGCTAGAACGCCATTTCAGAGATGTGCGCGTGCACCAGATTTTAGAAGGCACTAATGAAATTATGCGCCTGATTATTGCTCGTCGTTTGCTCGCTAGCGATGCTCATCCAATCCTGTAATTAGCTGATCCACTCGTGACTCACTAGCTCTAGCATAAGGACATAGCATTATGACTGCACACCCTGCGATTCTTAAACATATAGTCGGCCACACGGCCATTTTGACCTTGAACAATCCGCCAGCCAACACCTGGACAGCAGACAGCTTGCAAGCACTGAAACACACAGTACTTGAACTGAATCAAAACAAGGACGTTTATGCCCTTGTGATTACCGGTCAAGGTGACAAGTTTTTCTCAGCAGGCGCTGATTTGAATTTGTTTGCCGACGGCGATAAACAAAATGCAGCCTCCATGGCAAAACATTTCGGTGAAGCGTTTGAAGCATTAAGTGCATTTAGAGGTGTTTCGATTGCGGCCATTAATGGTTATGCCATGGGTGGCGGGTTAGAAGTGGCATTAGCCTGCGATCTACGTATTGCAGAAGCGCAAGCCCAAATGGCATTGCCAGAGGCCTCAGTGGGGTTACTACCTTGTGCTGGTGGCACCCAAAACCTAACGGCTTTAGTGGGGGAAGGTTGGGCAAAACGGATGATTTTATGTGGCGAACGTATTGATGCCGCCAAAGCGGAGAAAATAGGCCTTGTTGAAGAAGTAGTAGGACAAGGTCAAGTCTTAGATGCTGCAGTGGCATTAGCCGCTAAAGTGGCTAAGCAATCACCTAGCAGTGTCAGCGTATGTAAAACCCTTATTCAAGCCGGACGAACTATGCCTCGGGCTCAAGCATTGCCGTTTGAGCGCGAAATGTTTGTGGACTTATTTGATACCGAAGATCAGGCTGAAGGTGTGAATGCCTTTTTACAAAAACGCACTCCAAACTGGAAGAACTGCTAATGACTCAAGATGTAATATTTCAAACCCTAGGCACGTTATCAGGTCAATCTATTGGCATGGTAACTCTGAATATTGAAAAAGCACTAAATGCATTAACCCTCGAGATGGTTGCAGCAATGCAGGCACAACTCACCAAGTGGCAACAAGACGACAGCATTGCGTGTGTTGTGTTAGATGGCGCCGGCGAAAAAGCCTTTTGTGCTGGCGGCGATGTGCGCGCTATTTACCATGCATCTGTCGCCAACCCAAACAACATCACCACAGAAGCGTGTGAGTTTTTTACCCAAGAATACCAACTTGATTATTTACTGCATCAATTCGGCAAACCCGTTTTAGTATGGGGTGATGGTATTGTTATGGGCGGTGGACTTGGGTTAATGGCGGGCGGCAGTCATCGTGTTGTTACGGAGCGAAGCCGTATTGCAATGCCAGAGGTGACCATTGGTTTATATCCAGACGTTGGCGGCAGCTACTTTTTAAACCGTATGCCAGGTAAGACAGGATTGTTTTTAGGCTTAACCGCTTACAACATGAACTGTGCAGATGCGCTGTATGTTGGTTTAGGAAATCACATTCTTAATAGCGATGAAAAAGAGCCACTATTCAATGCCATGGCTGAACTCGCTTGGAGTCAAAATAGTGAGCAAAATCATCAACTGCTAAGCGGATTGTTGACCAATATGAGTCAGCCGCATTTAGCGACATTATCTGTTAGCCCACTGCAACAATTCCAAGCACAAATCGATTTGTTGATGGCGGGTGACATCCTTGATGTGCATCATCAATTATCGACATTAAACACTGATCTGGATTGGCTAAAACGAGCACAAAAAACCGCCTTAGCAGGTAGCCCAATAAGCTGGCATTTAATTTTTGCTCAGGCAGCACTTGGCACCGAAATGAGTTTGGCCGACTGCTTTAAGTGGGAGTTAGGTGTGAGCGTCAATTGCTGCTCTATGGG
>NZ_PJAP01000984.1:0-2807 GCF_002836795.1 Shewanella sp. 11B5
CCTGAGAGTATTAGCAAACGGATTATAAACGCTGAAGCCCGACGACTAAATATTTTGAACAATCCGGCACCAGACCATAAACCGGATAAAAAACAAAGACGACAGATTATGCGCTTTAAAGATTACTAGGCGCCCAAAAAGTAAGAGAATACAAATGAACAACGATATTTTACATCGCTACATTTTTGATAATGCCGATGTGCGAGGCGAGATAGTCCAATTAGAAAGCAGTTACCAAGAAGTGCTTTCTGCACATATTTATCCGGTTGCATTACAAGCTCTAATCGGTGAGCTAATGGCCGCGACATCATTGCTTACCGCAACGATCAAGTTCAGTGGTGACATTAGCGTACAGTTACAGGGCGATGGTCCGGTTTCTTTAGCGGTAATTAATGGTAACAATAAGCAAGTATTACGTGGTGTTGCACGTTGGAACGGCGATATTGCTGCCGATGCAAGCTTGCAACAGATGTTCGGTAAAGGCTACATGGTCATTACGTTAACGCCTGATGAAGGTGAGCGTTATCAAGGCATTGTGTCATTAGACCACGTAAACTTAGCTGCTTGCTTAGAAGAGTATTTTAATCAATCAGAGCAGTTACCTACCCAAATACAGTTATTTGCTAACGGCAAACAAGCTGCAGGAATGTTGTTGCAAGTATTGCCAGCAAAATCTGGTAATAATGACGACTTTGAACATCTCTCAGCATTGACCTCGACCATTAAAGCAGATGAGTTATTCACTCTTGATGCTGAACAAGTATTACATCGCTTGTATCATCAAGAAGAAGTACGCTTATTTGATCCTGTTGATGTTACATTCAAATGTAGCTGTTCTCGTGATCGCAGTGCTGCAGCAATCAAAACGTTACCCCAAACTGAAGTTGAAGAGATTCTAGCTGAAGAAGGGAAAATTGAGATGGATTGTGAGTATTGCACAGCAAAGTACTCTTTTGATGCGATAGATATTGCAGCGTTATATTCTGGTAGTCATAGCAGCCAGTCACAACAGTAACCAACATCGTTACCGACAACGTAACAACTTACAAAAAAAGCGCTTAACGCGCTTTTTTTACGTCTTAACCGTCTAAACAAAACATCAAACAGCAAAAACTTTCAAAAAAATTACCAAACTGTTCGTTACCACGGCATTAACTTGCGTTACAATCCCCCACATTAGCTTATAGCCATCGTGCAAAAATAATAACAAGCTAAGTTTGAACACCTAACCCCCAATAGCAGTTCACAGCGAAACACGACCTAAAAGACATGGAGATCAACACTATGGCGGATGTATCTAACCGCGTTCACCTCAACCCTACGACTGCACAGCTAGTAGAAATCGCGCTTCTTCGTGGAGAAGGTCAACTGACCGCAAATGGTGCCTTAGTGGCCAAGACAGGAGAAAGAACGGGTCGTTCACCTAATGACCGATTTATCGTCAAAGAGGCAAATACAGAAGCCGACATTGAATGGGGCAAAGTAAACCGCCCGTTTGATGCAGGCAAATTTGATGCGTTATGGGGCCGGGTAGAAGCCTACCTTGCAGACAAAGAGTTGTTTACATCTGAACTCGAAGTTGGTGCTGATGATGAACATTATATTCCTGTACGTGTAACCACTGAGTTCGCATGGCATCAATTGTTTGCACGTAATTTATTTATCGCTCCAGAAACCTTTAATCGTGGTAACAAAGACACCTGGCAAATCATCAATGCGCCAGGGTTCGTATGTGAACCTGAACGTGATGGTACAAACTCTGAAGCCGCTGTTATTCTTAACTTTGCCGAGCGAAAAGTACTGCTTGCAGGGTTGAAATATGCAGGTGAAATGAAGAAGTCGATGTTCTCGGTACAGAACTTCTTATTACCCGCTAAAGGTGTGTTACCCATGCATTGTTCGGCCAACGTCGGCCACGATGGTGATACCACATTATTCTTCGGCCTATCGGGTACCGGTAAAACCACGCTTTCTGCTGATCCAAAACGTTTCCTGATCGGTGATGATGAGCACGGCTGGGCACCCGGTGGCGTATTTAATATCGAAGGCGGTTGCTATGCAAAATGTATCGACCTGAGCCAAAAAAATGAACCTGTGATTTGGGATGCAATTCGTTTCGGTACCGTACTCGAAAACGTGGTGCTTGATGAACAGCGAGTGCCTGATTATAAAGATACTAGCCTAACCGAAAATGGCCGTGCTGCTTATCCTTTAGAGCACATTGCTCAACGTAAAGAAGATAACCGTGGTGCAGAACCTCATGCTGTGGTTTTCTTAACTTGTGATGTCTCAGGTGTATTACCGCCAGTATCGGTATTAAGCAAAGAACAAGCTGCATATCACTTCTTATCAGGTTACACCGCGAAGGTAGGCTCTACAGAAATGGGTTCTACGTCTGCAATTCAGTCAACCTTCTCGACGTGTTTTGGTGCACCATTCTTCCCACGTCCAGCTGGAGTGTATGCTGAACTACTCATGAAACGCATTGAGTCGTTTGGCAGCCAAGTTTACCTTGTTAACACTGGCTGGACCGGTGGTCCACATGGTGTAGGTAAACGTTTTGATATCCCGACAACTCGCGCCATTGTGGATGCTATTGTCAGTGGTGAGCTAAAAGATGTTGAAACCGTTTATATCGATAAACTGAACTTAAACGTACCTGTTAGTGTATCGGGTGTTGATACCGCTTTGTTAAACCCAGTCAACACTTGGGCAGATAAAGCTGAGTATGACAAATATGCACAGCAGCTAGCACAAGAGTTCAGTGATAACTTTGCAAAATATAAAGTGTCTGAAGCCATTAAAAA
>NZ_PJAP01000985.1:0-2804 GCF_002836795.1 Shewanella sp. 11B5
ACCGAGCAATTAGCTCGGTATTTTTATGTGCTCAGTATGTCTACATCAAGCTATTTACTTGTTAAACGACGTGTAAATTATTTGATCTTACTGGCAAAATTTTCAGGTGAATTTTTCGATTGCTTAACCGCACGTTTCTCTTTTAAAGATAATGCCGGTTTTTTCTTCGCTTCTTTTGAATTATTACGTTCTTTGCTCATTTGTATGACTCCTAGCACGCATAACACGTGACTAATAAATGGTAATTTGTGTTGTTAGTATCGAATGAACCAAAATTAATCAGCCACTTAAATACTGACTTAGCCTTTGAACAATTTACTGAACCAAACTTATCATTGATATTGCGAATTAATGATGTGCGAAAACTTACCTCTATGATCTAAATTAATCACCTGATTGAGTTGATATTAGCACCTAGTCAGTAAAAAATATCTATTTATTCTATAGATTATTTTGTGCTTAAAAACTCATCTTTAATTATGATTGCTTTGGTGAACAAAATCGGGAATTTCGAGCACGCCTTCACCCCAATGCTCAAACAGAGCTGCATATAAAAACTCTACAAACACTCGGTATTTTCGGGGTAAATACACACGCTGCGGAAAGCTCAGGGTGACCTTGGTTTGCATCATTGGAAAGTCTTCTAGTATTGGTATCAGTTGCTTACTGTCTATGGCTTCTTGTGCAATAAAAACCGGTACCGCAGTAATGCCTAAGCCTTCAATTGCCGCTTCTCGGGCAAAGGTGACATTATTGACTTTTAGCTGCGCAGGGGGATCAAGATCAAGCCATTGGTTACCATCAAAAATACGCCAGCCACCATTAATATGGGCCGACTGTAATTTAATTGCGGTATGGATCATTAAATCTTGCGGTATTTGTGGTGTGCCATGACGCTCAAGGTAAGTTGGGCTTGCCATTAACAGCCTGCTGGCAGTGACTAACGAGTAGCTTTGCAGCTTAGGATCATGCTGTTCAGTAATTTGAAATAGAAAATCGACCCCTTCTTCAATCACATCAATTTTACGGTTAGTCAGTTCTGCATCAATGGTGATATTGGGGTAAGCCGCCAGAAACCGGGCAAGGATACGACCTAAAAATAATTGTCCTAGCTCGATAGGGCAAATCACTTTTAAGTTGCCTTTGATGTCTTGCTGGCTCGCGCTGAGAAGATCTTCGGCGTTTTGTAAATCTTGTAAAATTTTACTGATGCGATGGTAATAGCTCGAACCCGCTTCAGTGAGTTTCAATGACCTTGTGGTGCGAAACAGTAATTGCACACCAGCATCTGCTTCTAGATCTGCGATTTTACGACTCACAGTGGCTTTGGTTATCCCCAGCGCCTTGGCTGCACCGGTAAAACTGCCTTGTTCTACTACTTGCGAGAATATTTGAACGCGGTTGAGATCCATATTGTTACACCTGTGAAACAGTGGGTTGAATTTTTACTATCTAATAAACTTAAGGAAACAGTAGTAAACTAGAGCAGAATAAATTAGGAGTCAAATATGTCTATCAATAAGCGGTTAGTGTTAGTGCCAAGTATTATCGTTGTGTTAGTTGTTGCAGGCGTTTATTGGTGGTCACAAGTTCGATATATCGAGTCAACGGACAATGCGTATGTTGAGGCTGATATTTCAAATATCAGTGTAAAAGTCCCCGGCTACATTGTGCAGTCTGCTGTGGTTGATAATCAACATGTCAACAAAGGTGAACTACTGGCTCAACTGGAAGACAGTCAGTTTGTTGCTAAGCTGGCTCAAAGCAAAGCTGTGCTAGCGAGTACCCAAGCAAACTTGCAAACCTTGGCCGCAAAGGTTGATTTACAGCAAGCATTAATTAATCAAGCTAAGGCAACCGTTGTGGCCTCACAGTCAGAGCAGTTAATTGCTCAACAACAGTTGAAGCGTTCACAGAAATTAAAAATCAGTAATTACAGTTCACAAAATGATGTTGACCAACTTCAGGCTGGTTTCGATTCAGCATCAGCTCATGTCGATGAGGCGCAAGCTGCATTAGTGGCTAAGCAGCGTGAATTGTCGGTATTTAACGCGCAATTATTACAAGTACAAGCGGATGTCGATCAGGCAATGGCCAGTGTCGAGTTGGCCAATATTCAATTGGTTGATACACGTGTTACGGCACCGTTTTCAGGGATTATAGGTAAGCGTGGCGCAATGGTGGGCCAGTATGTTCAACCTGGACAAGCATTGTTTAGCCTAGTGCCAGATGCACAAGTGTGGATTACGGCTAACTTTAAAGAAACTCAAATTGAGCACATGCAAGCCGGACAAGCCGTTAAGGTGAGTTTAGATGCTTATCCTGATGATGTGTTTAGCGGATTTATCGACAGTTTAGCACCTGCATCGGGTTCTAAATTTAGCTTGTTACCCGCAGAGAATGCGACGGGTAACTTTACCAAAATTGTTCAACGTATTCCGGTGCGTATTCGTCTTGAACATGATCAACCCTCATCTGTAATTGGGCGTATTTTACCTGGCTTAAGTGCCTTGGTTGAAGTTGATACAGAGTCAGCAACTCAATCTCATGAGCTTGCTAAGGCATCTGCTGTTCAAGCAACATCTGTGACTGCAGGGCATTAATATGAACCAGTCAGCCACTGAGGCAGATGCATCGCAAGTCGGCCCTGTAAGTACTGTGGATGATAAACCGACCGGTTATCAGCGCGGTAGCACACGTTCTTGGATTGCTGTTGCTGGCGGTTTAATCGGTGCTTTTATGGCGATTTTGGATATTCAAATCACCAACGCGTCGATGAAAGAGATTCAGGGCAGTTTAGGGGC
>NZ_PJAP01000244.1:0-9363 GCF_002836795.1 Shewanella sp. 11B5
GGCCTTGCACTGTCTATTGTTATTTTTATCTCGTTAGGAGCTAGCCCTTGCATAAACAAGATATAAAAGGAGTGCTGTTCGATTTAGACGGTACCTTAGCCGATACAGCCCCAGATTTAGTGCAGGCATTGAACCTCAGCTTGGATGAAGCCGGTTTTAACGTCCAACCGCTTGATTTGATGCGCCATGCAGCATCACATGGCAGCTTATATTTAGTCAAAACGGCCATTCCAGATGCCGATGAACAAGTACAAATCACCATCCAGCAAGCGCTACTTCAGCATTATGCCCGTATTAATGGTGACAACAGCCGTTTATTTGATGACTTACCTGAACTGTTGTCTTTATTTGATGCCCAATCGATTCCTTATGGTGTCGTGACCAATAAGCCAGCTCGATTTGCCAGGCCATTAGTGGAAAAGCTTGGTTTAACTCATAAATTGAAAACCATGATCAGTGGTGATAGCACCCGCCACTCTAAACCTCATACCGCACCAATGCTGTTAGCAGCACAACAAATTGCCATTGCTCCTCAAAGTATCTTATATCTAGGCGATGCCGAACGCGACTTAGTCGCCGCCCATAATGCCAGTATGTTAGGTGGCGTTGCTTTATGGGGTTATTTATCTGCGACAGATAAACCTGACACATGGCCAGCAGGCAGACAATTTGAACATGGTGCCTCACTAAAGCATTTCTTCACTGAGTAATGACACTATTTGGGCATCAAGTTAGCGGGATATTTTGGGTAAATGAACAAAGCATGAGTGAAGTTTAACGGGTCTTATTCGGCTTAAATGAACAGTTAACCGCCGCCAATTTCCACCCGATCAAAACCAACAAAAGATCAACCAATAAACAGTGCATTTTTTTTGATCGCTGTTTATTTTAGCGATCAAATCTTTCTCATTTGATGGATTAAAAAATATCATTTATTAAAAACTCTTTATGAATTTGGGCTCTAGGGTTAGTTGTCACTAACCCTGCCGTTTATCCTCAAGTTATCCACAAGAAGTTAATGAAATTGTGGCTTGCAATAAACCTCAAACCTCACTATCTTGTATCTTAGATTTTAAATAACACCATATCTTGTGTGTGGCTAACAATCAAAACACTACTCCAGGACGTTCCAAAGGATGTAGCTGCTAACTGAACGTACTGGTGTTTAACTACCACGTTGTGAGTACATCAGGTTGATTGTTTTAACATGGAATTGTTTTGTAACTGGTTCGGATCGAATCAAGCAGCACTGCATCCAACAACAGATCACATGATTAGATATAGAACCAAGGCCTCTCTTCAATGAATAGCAATATGACAGTCACTAAACGCAGTGGCGAACGTGAATCTATCGATTTAGATAAAATTCATCGCGTGATCACTTGGGCAGCCAAGGGATTAAAAAACGTCTCAGTATCTGAAGTAGAACTTCGATCTCATCTGCAGTTTTTTGATGGCATTCCAACAGAAGCCATTCATGAAACGATCATCAAAGCCGCTGCTGACTTGATCTCTCCTGAGTCACCTGATTACCAATTTGTGGCTGCCCGCTTAGCGGTGTTCCATTTACGTAAAAAAGCATTTGGTCAATTTGAGCCACCAACATTATATGACCATGTCACCAAGTTAGTTGAAATTGGTAAATATGACATGCATATCATGGCTGACTACAGCCGTGAAGAATTAGACATCCTCGACACTTATATCGATCACTGGCGTGATTTGAACTTCTCTTATGCCGCGGTAAAGCAACTTGAAGGTAAATACCTAGTTCAAAACCGTGTAACGCATGAAGTGTACGAAAGCGCCCAGTTTTTATATATTTTAGTGGCTGCATGTTTGTTTGCCCGTTACCCAAAAGAAATCCGTTTGAAGTACATTAAAGACTTCTATGACGCGACGTCTCTGTTTAAGATTTCTTTACCAACGCCAATCATGGCCGGTGTGCGTACACCTACACGTCAGTTCAGCTCATGTGTGTTGATTGAGTGTGATGACAGCTTGGATTCAATCAATGCGACGGCATCGTCTATCGTTAAATACGTTAGCCAACGTGCTGGTATTGGTATTAACGCTGGTCGTATTCGAGCCCTTGGTAGCCCTATTCGTGGCGGTGAAGCTTTCCACACTGGTTGTTTACCTTTTTATAAGTACTTCCAAACTGCGGTGAAGTCTTGTTCTCAAGGCGGCGTACGTGGCGGCGCAGCAACCCTTTTCTATCCTTTATGGCATCTAGAAGTTGAATCGCTACTAGTCCTTAAAAACAACCGTGGTGTTGACGACAACCGTGTACGTCATCTTGACTACGGTGTGCAGTTAAACAAGTTAATGTACCAACGTTTGATTAAAGGCGAATACATCAGTTTATTCAGCCCATCAGACGTGCCTGGTCTATACGATGCATTCTTTGAAGATCAAGCTGAATTTGAACGGTTATATCTTCAGTATGAGCAAGACAGCAATATCCGCAAAAAACAAATTAAAGCGGTTGAACTGTTTTCATTGATGATGCAAGAACGTGCTTCTACTGGCCGTATCTACATTCAAAACGTCGATCACTGTAATACTCACAGCCCGTTTGACTCTAAAGTTGCGCCAATTAAGCAATCTAACTTATGTTTAGAAATTGCTTTGCCAACTAAGCCACTGACTAATATTGATGATCCTGACGGTGAAATCGCGTTATGTACCTTGTCAGCACTTAACTTAGGCGCAATTAAAGATTTATCTGAACTTGAGCCATTAGCTGATTTAGCCGTACGTGCCCTAGATAACTTACTTGATTACCAAGATTACCCAATCAAAGCCGCGCAAACGAGTTCAATGAACCGTCGTACTTTAGGTATTGGTGTGATTAACTTTGCTAACTACTTAGCTAAAAACGGTAAAAAGTATTCAGACGGTTCAGCCAATAACTTAACTCATAAGACCTTTGAAGCAATTCAGTTTTATTTACTGAAAGCGTCAATGAACTTAGCTAAAGAGCAAGGTGCATGTCCGTTATTCCACGAGACTACGTATTCGAAAGGTATTTTACCTATCGATACTTACAAGCGTGATTTAGACAAGATTTGTGACGAGCCATTGCACATGGATTGGGAAAGCTTGCGTAGCGACATTAAGCAGTACGGTTTACGTAACTCAACCTTGTCTGCGCTAATGCCGTCTGAAACCTCATCGCAAATTTCAAATGCGACCAATGGTATCGAGCCTCCACGCGGCTTAATCAGCGTTAAAGCCAGTAAAGATGGTCAGTTAAAGCAAGTCGTTCCTGATTTTGAATTACTCAAAGATAAGTATGAACTACTGTGGAATATGCCAAACAACGATGGTTATATCCAACTTGTTGGGTTAATGCAGAAGTTTATCGACCAAGCTATTTCGGCCAACACCAATTATGATCCTAGCCGTTTTGAAGGCGGTCGTGTACCGATGCAAACGTTGTTAAAAGACTTGTTAAGCGTATACAAACTGGGCATTAAAACATTGTATTATCATAATACTCGCGACGGTGCTTCGGATCAGTTTGACGACATTATTGCTGTCGAAGAAGAAGACGATGGCTGTGGTGGCGGTGCGTGTAAGATATAATCATCACTTTATCTATATTTAGCGGGGGCCTTCCCCGCTTTTTGAAAAATGCGTTTTCAGGACACCTAAATAATGGCTTACTCAACATTTTGTCAAACACCTAACGATTCGACTAAAGAACCGATGTTTTTCGGTCAATCGGTTAATGTGGCACGCTACGATCAACAGAAATATGAAGTCTTTGAAAAACTAATTGAAAAGCAATTATCGTTTTTCTGGCGTCCAGAAGAAGTTGATGTCAGCCGTGACAAAATTGATTTCGGTAATTTACCTGAACATGAACAACATATTTTCTTATCAAATCTGAAATACCAAACCTTGTTAGACTCAATTCAAGGCCGCTCACCGAATGTGGCATTTTTGCCTTTGGTATCGCTACCTGAATTGGAAACGTGGATTGAAACATGGTCGTTTTCTGAAACCATTCACTCGCGTTCGTACACTCACATTATTCGTAATATTGTTAATAACCCATCTTTGGTATTTGACGATATTGTACAAAATGACGAAATCTTAAAGCGTGCCGGTGATATTGCCGCTTATTACGATGACTTAATTAACCTCACCCAGATTAATAACTTGTTAGGTGAAGGAACGCACGTCATCAACGGTAAAGAAATCACCGTTAATTCACGTATTCTTAAAAAGTCATTATATTTGTGCATGATGTCAGTTAATGCCTTAGAAGCGATTCGCTTCTATGTCAGTTTTGCCTGTTCGTTTGCCTTTGCAGAGCGCCGTGTCATGGAGGGTAATGCTAAAATCATTCGCTTAATTGCCCGTGATGAAGCATTACACCTCAATAGTACACAACACATTTTAGCTCTGATGCAGGGTGGTAAAGACGACCCAGAAATGGGAGAAATTGCTGCTGAGTGTAAGCAAGAAGCTTATGACTTATTCGTCAAAGCGGCGGAACAAGAAAAAGAATGGGCCAAGTACTTATTCAAAGACGGTTCGATGATTGGCTTAAATGAACAGATTTTATGCCAGTACGTTGAGTTTATTACTAACCAACGGATGAAGTCAGTTCACTTACCTCAACCTTATGATGAACAATCGAATCCCCTACCGTGGATGAAAAACTGGTTAGAAAGTGATGCTGTACAAGTTGCCCCACAAGAAGTAGAAGTATCATCTTATCTTGTTGGTCAAATTGATTCTTCTGTTGATGGCGATGAGTTTTTAGATTTTGACCTATAAAAAACTTTTCAAAAAAGCCCCAATTGTAAGCTTGAAAGGACAGCCGGTTATTTTATTTGACGGCCAACATTCAAGCTTATTAGAAGCGCTTGAGTCGAAAAAAGTGAAAGTGTTTTCAGAGTGTCGTAATGGATTTTGCGGCGCGTGTAAAACCACAGTGATATCAGGAGAAGTTAAATACTTCTCCGAGCCACTAGCTGAACTTAAATCAGATGAATGTCTGCCCTGTTGTTGTGTGCCTGAGGGTGATTTAAATCTCAAACTATCAACTGAAGGTGTGCAAGTGGTGGCTAAACGTCAATATGCCTCAACCAATGACACTCATAAGCAAACAACTGCGTTAACCCAACAATTACAGACTAACAGCCCTAAACTTGCCCACGAACGTTAACTTATCGTCCCGTTAACCCCTTCTAGATATTCAAAGCAATACTTAACAACACGCGTTTACCCGTCTCAATCTTAGTCACGCTATGCTCATATTTATCAGGACGAAATAAATACACTCGCCCCCATAAGTTCATGATGCATTTCGCACACAGAAACACCCCACCGACTTTAGGTTGCACAAGGACAAAATTGAGTTTGTAATAGCGGCCTTGTTGTACCGGATCGATATGGGCCATCACTCGGTGATGAGTATGATAAGTTACCAGGTTTATCGACAATATCCGACTGCTAAAAATGGCTTTATTGATTACCTTGGCCATGGTATCTCCAATGGGAACATCAGCAGCAAATTATACCTATTCGATATAAATTTGTGAGCATATTCACCAGCCAAAATCATATAATATAGACGACAAGATTCCATCATGTTAGCCATCGAGCTTATGTCGCAGAGGTATCGTTAGATAGGTTGTAAAAAATGAAGTCTATTGATGAGCTTACAGGGCTAATAGAAAGGTATCGGGAGCAATTATTTAGTCATTATTGACTAGTGTGGATAATGGCTAATGCTAAAATAACTAGCATAAATAATGATGAGTCAGCCGCCCATAACGAGTAAATGAATTCACTATTGTATCTATTCATTCATTGTAATCATATTGTGTAAACTAGCCTCATTGACGCGTCAATGAGGCTAGTGAATTAAACGGCTACTGAACTTGCTGCTTATCACGGGTTAAGGTTAACTCTCAGACATGGTATCGCAAGATGAAACATAACGTTCAAGCTCAATAACCCCTTGCAAAATCATCCCATGATAATGGGCTTTTACCAGTTGATAATTCATACTTGGTGCAAAGTAATACGTCACCTCTTCGGCCCCAGTTTGCTCTACCGGAATAAGCTGTATCTCCCCCCAAGAGCCGATGGTGGTGATTATTTTGTCCTTCACATAAAACTGATAAGGTTCAATTGCATCTGAAGCTTGCCTAATTAATGCAAATTGACGTCGGCCGCCGAGCAAGTTTTCGCGGATTTGAATCGCTAAGGTGTCCACATCCCTTAATGGAATTTGGCTTGAGGTATAATTCTCAATATCGCCATCAATATCCACGCGTGACTCAAGGCCATTATTGTAAAAAGTGGCTTGCATGTCACGAGAACGAAAACCAGTTACCTGTTGATGAAAACTATCAGTTAACCATTCATTACTGTTATTTGACCACGATAACTCAGTACGTTGTTGATATTGAGTACCAATCCCTAAAATACTGGCTTCACTCTTAGAGGTGATAACAGCAGACTTACCCTGCCAGTTCTCAGTACGACTCATCTCACCTGTGTGAAGTCCACTGAGATAAATAGCGTAATTGAAGCTTCGCTGGCAACTTTGTGGGATGTCATTGGCCAAGACTCTGTTACTTTGCAATAAGCCACTAACCAGACACGCACTTATCAGTATTCTCGGGACTAGGAAACCAGCTACCGCCAACGATCTGTTGTTACGACACCCGGTCATCATAAGTTTTATTCGCGACGTTAATATATTCAATAGTATCGCCTTAAAAGACTTCATTCACATTTAGGTAGAAGTTAGTTTCATTTTCACCGACCCCTACATCAAATCGTAAATTAATATTGTCTTTAATTTTGAATCGAAATCCTGTGCCATAGGCCGTTAATAGCGTATCGGTTAGCTCACTCACTTTAGGTGCCACACTACCAACAGCGCCCCAAAATACCATGCCATAACGTTGGAACACTGGTAAGCGATATTCAACTTGCCCCATCATCATTTGCTCGTCACGATATCGGCCTCTAATGTAACCTCGCATCGCGTCGGAGCCACCAAGATCAGGTAATAGATTCCAAGGTACATCGCCACTGGTTAGATGACCTTGCACTTGCCATGCGATTAAACCCGGTGTCGAGCCTAAATCTATATAGTTCGCTAATTCAATATTATAAGTAGAAAACGAATCGAACTGGTCATTTTGGTATAATCCAGCATCAACCTGAAATAACCAGCCTTTTGTTGCGTTTAAACGGTAATCTCTTGAATCATAAATACTGGTTACTACAACACCTGAGCTAAAGTTGTCTGGCAGAAGCGTACTTGAATCCACAGGAGCTTCTGTTGCGACTAATTCTAAGCTGTCGGCCGTGGTATAAATAAAGTCAGCACCCACACCAATAAAATAGTTACTGGCAACTTCGGTCATCCAACGCGGCTTAAAACTATACAGTTGTTCTTTGAACTCATGATGATTAAGGTCTTGGTCGCCTTGTTCAATCCCTATTCCATAATAAACAGCAGCTTCATTATGCAGTTCTAAGTCAAGCAACAAACGCTGTTTACCTTGATTTAAAAACGTCATATTTTCTACCGTGACGCCATAAGAATTGTTCACAGAAGCAAATGAATTCAACACCAATGATGAAGGCTGTTGTTCACTTGATGCATTATCAGTTTTGTATAACCCCACCATCAGTAAACCCACACCAAACTTTTTCTCTGGGGTGTAATAAGCTGTAGGTAAATAACTCATATCAATAGCTTTAGTATCATCGAATTCACCATCCGCGCCAAAAACCGACAAGATGTCATCAATCCATGTTGGTTGCATATCTTTGGGGGTTTCAAATAAAGGTTCAACTGCGGTTGCGGCGTTAGAAAAAACAAATAGTGTTAAAAGTAAGGTCCGTTTCATAAAAACTCTATTAAAATGTTAAAAAAATAGGTGCGCATGATGACTTCCATGCCAAATTTGGAATCACTGTTCAATGTGTTAACGCCATAGCGTTCAGTATAAATGGTTGTTATCGACAATAATCGCTTCAAATAATAGCCGATTCAGATAAAAATCAAATAATAACTAAATCAAAAAAGATTATCCTACTCATCACTCAATACTGACTGAAGAAGAACTTAAGTCTTGCTGAAGTTCTTCATCATTAAATACAAGATATTATACTGCGTTAAATGATGGCCTTTATACCTAACGTTAGTTTAGGCGTACCATCAGCAATATTTTAATCTATAGGCGCAACTGATATCATTACGCTAAATGACGGCCGCTAATATAACACGTTTGGCAGCTCTTTTTAGTGATAACTCAACATTCACCCCATCGATATCTTTCGGTAAAAGGATCAGAATCGACTATATTTAGCTGAATGGCTACAGCATTTTCATCTAATAAACAAGAGTCTACAAAGCACAAATTCAGTACTATTGAGCCTCATTTAATCAGTAGCCCATCAGCAAGTAAAAATTATTTCCTTAGATATATCATCCAGCGCGCAAGTAAGGTATAACGACGCTATGAAAACGCCTATACGATTACAACCACTGGTTGACGATGGTCTCGTCGATGAAGTGATAAGCCAACTCATGAGTGGCAAAGAAGCTACGGTCTATATGATCAGATGTGGCGATGCGATTCGCTGCGCCAAAGTGTATAAGGAAGCCACTAAGCGCAGTTTTAAAAAAGCAGCACAATATCAAGAAGGTCGAAAAACCAAAAACAGTCGTCGTGGTAGAGCCATGGAAAAAGGTTCTAAATACGGTCGTGAAGAACAAGAAAAAGCTTGGCAGAATGCCGAGGTCGACGCGTTATATAAATGCGCCGCCGCTAAAATTAGAGTACCAGTACCTTATGGCTGCTTTGATGGAGTGCTATTGATGGAGTTGATCACCAATATTCATGGTGATGTTGCACCTCGATTAAATGATGTTACTCAGATGAGTGCTGAACAAGCGCAAACGCAGCATTACGTTATGATGGGTTATGTCGTACGAATGTTATGTGCAGGTATTGTTCATGGCGATTTATCAGAGTTTAACGTGCTCGTAGATCAGAATGGACCGGTTATCATTGACCTGCCCCAAGCTGTTGATGCATCAGCAAACAATAATGCCAAAGCGATGTTATTTCGTGATGTGAATAATATGACAGACTATTATTCTCAATTTGCCCCAGAATTAGCCGCAACAAAATATGCTAAAGAAATGTGGGCCTTGTATGAACAAGGTGAATTAACGCCGGAAACACAATTGACCGGTTTATTTGAAGAAGACACAACAGCGGCTGACGTCGATTCTGTATTAGAAGAAATCAACGCTGCATTTGAAGAAGCGCAAGAAAGACGCGAGCGCATGAGTGATGCAAACAACGA
>NZ_PJAP01000986.1:0-2801 GCF_002836795.1 Shewanella sp. 11B5
ATAATGCGCTGTGTTTGCTTAGCGACATCAATAGCATCATTAAAACGCGACAAGTGGTCGCCTAGTAATATTAGGTCAGCACTATTTTTGGCAATAGCACTGCCGCTTCCCATTGCAACAGACAAGTTTGCTCCGGCAAGTACAGGTGCATCATTAATGCCATCTCCAAACATAGCCACATTGGCTTGTTGTTGTAATTGATTCACTAACGCTAACTTATCTTGCGGTGATAAACCTGAATGTACATCTGAAATACCGAGTTTACTTGCCAAAAACTCAACATGTCCCGAATTATCACCACTGGCAATACTGAGTTTTATATTGGCTGCTTTTAACGAATTCACGGTGGCTAAACTGTCGACTCTTAACTCATCAAGCATTTCAATTTTAGCGATCAATTTGTTATCGACAGACAGATATATCCACTGGGTTTCAATTGCCTGTGAAGCCGCTACATTTGCGTCTGGGGTAACAAATTGAGCCGTACCAATACAAACTTGCCGTTGACCGATACTCGCGCGAATGCCTAAACCTATATGATGATCAACATTTTCGACAAGGTGTTTATTATCATAAAAAGGTTTAAATGCTAGTGCGATGGGATGTAAAGAGCCTTGCTCAATTGCTGCAGCCAACGATAACACTTGCTCTGATGAGTATTCGCCAAAGGTTTGCACTTCACCAATCGATAATTGACCGCAGGTTAAGGTTCCTGTTTTATCAAACACCACATGATCAATTTTAGTCAGTTTTTCAAAAATGCCGGCTTTGCGCGGAATAACGCCTAACTTGGTAAAAATTGCCGTTGCACATGTCACAGCTGTCGGCGTAGCAAGGGCGAGGGCACATGGACAAGTGGCAACTAATACCGACAAGGTAATCCAAAAAGCATCATCGGCAGAAATAAACAACCAAACAATATAGGTTAGCGCTGCAATCGATAATATGGTTGCGGAAAAATAACGTGCTAAACGGTCGGCCACCAAAGCAATAGCTGGTTTGTTGTTTGATGCAAGTTCTTGTAAGCGAATAATTTCAGCCACTAGTTGATCTTGGCCTAACGCAGTGACTTTAACTTGCAGAGGTTGTTCGACATTAATGGTTCCGGCATAAACGGTATCATTAATCTGTTTACCTATTGGCATTTGTTCGCCGGTTAGCATGGCTTCATTGACGCTTGATAGGCCATTAACCACCTCAGCATCTGCTGCAATGACTTCACCTGGTTTGACCAAAATAATATCGCCAATGACGAGTTGTTTAGCAGCAATCTCAGTAATCTCGCCATCACGGTATAAATGTGCGGTTAAAGGAACCAGTTTATGTAAATTACTCGAACTAACAGAGGCTTTTTGTCTTGCTGTTTGTTCAAAATAGCGGCCGAGTAATAGGAAGAAGGTAAACATGGAAACCGATTCAAAATACACTTCGCCATTGGCCTGAATCGTCGCGACACAACTGGCGATATAAGCACCTAAAATAGCGATGGAGACAGAGACATCCATATTAAGCTTGCCACTTAATAAACTCCGAAGCGCACTGAAATAAAAGGGTTGAGCAGAATACAACACCACTGGAGCTGCAAAAATTAAACTCACCCAGCGGAAATAATCGCGAAACTCGACATCTAGGTCGGTAAAGTATCCTGTATATAAGGCGAGGGCAAACATCATCACCTGCATGGTGGCAAAGCCTGCAAGTCCTAAACGAAGTAAAAATTTACGACTGTCTGCTTTTGATTGTTTTTCTTGTTCATCAACTTGATAAGGTGCTGCTTGATAGCCAATTTTACTGATAATCTGCAAAATTTCACTGAGCTGAATAATTTGACTATCCCAACTTACCAATGCGCGTTGTGTAGTTGAGTTAACCAATACATTGGTGACACCAGCAATGGGTTTTAGTTTATGCTCAATTAACCATGCACAAGCGGCGCAGGTAATGCCGTCGATAGACAAAGAGGTCGAATCAATAGCCCCTTGTTTATGTACAAAGTCTTGCTGTACTTCAGGTAGATCATAAGCACTGTATTGCGACAATTGCTCAGGTATCAAAGCAGTTTGGCGATTGCCTGGCTCACTACGAAATTGATAATAGCTGCTTAAGCCAGCATCCATAATCGCTTGCGAAACCGCCTGACAACCTGGGCAGCACATAGGTTGTGGTTGCCCATTAATCACGGTTGTAAACTGTTCACCCGTTAGCACCGGCTCATTGCAATGAAAGCAAGATGTCATCTATTTATACCAGCTTAATTAAATATGCATCATTCAAAGACTTAATCGATTTACTATTAATTTAGCCAATATTCAACGTCATCTTTAATATCAATACGTTGTTGTATACGCCACTTAGCATCAAATCCTTCTATGCGCACTTCCCAAGGGCCGGTAATCGCAGCATCTAATGGGATGTGATAAACATAATTAGCATCGGCCGTTGCATTGAGGCTGAAATCTTTAGCTTCAATAGTCGGATGATAAAAACGTACATTCAGCGCAGCGCGATATTCAGGGCCACCGTGTTGAGTGATAGTTAACTCTTGATCATCGACAGTCACTAAAAATTTCATTCCAATCTGCTGAGCATACTTAATTTTGCGCAAATCCATGTTAATCGCTTTGCCTTGCTTATAATAATCTTCGGCAACTAATGAATCAGAATTATCTAGAGCAATTTTTAGTGTGGTTAAACTGGCAATAACGGCACACATTGGCAAGATGATTAAAAACCAAGGCCAAAACTGCTTATACCAAGGGAGTTGATCCGACATAATACGTCCTAAAATGGTGTTAATCAGA
>NZ_PJAP01000987.1:0-2793 GCF_002836795.1 Shewanella sp. 11B5
CAGCTAGTAGCGTTTTTTTGTTCATCATCATTCTCCTATTTGATAGTAGTAACAATCTATCGACAGTATTGCCCTTAGCAATAGCAGCAACCTCTTAGTTAGGTTGCTTTTTTTTATCTTTTTTTCAACGCAAGAAAACAAAAAAGGCCTCAAAGAGGCCTTTTTAAGTTTACAGAAAGTTCGCTAATTAAAGCTTGATACCCACTTTCTCTAAATCTTTAGTAATCACAGATGTTGGTAATGGCACATAACCATCTTTCTCAACAATTTGTTGACCTTGCTTAGACAATACGAAGCGTAAGAATTCACGATCCATTGGCGATAGGTCTTTGTTAGGGTGCTTGTTTACATAAACATATAAGTAACGAGAAAGCGGGTAGGTACCGTCAGCAGCATTAGCAGCCGTCGCTTCGATAAACTTATCGCCTTTCTTAGAGATAGCGACAGCTTTTACACCAGCAGTTTTGTAACCAATACCTGAATAACCAATGGCATTCAATGACTGTGATACAGACTGAACGACTGAAGCAGAACCAGGTTGCTCATTTACGTTTGGACGGAAATCGCCTTTACATAACGCTTTTTCTTTAAAGTAACCGTATGTACCAGACACTGAGTTACGACCGTAAAGCTGAACGTCTTTTGCAGCCCAGTTACCATCTAAACCGGCATCACCCCAACGGTTGATTTCTTTACCGCCACACTTATGTGTAGAAGAAAAAATCGCATCAATTTGTTCAATGCTTAAGCCTGTTATTGGGTTATCTTTGTGTACGAATACGGCTAGTGCATCAATTGCAACACGTACTGCCGTTGGCTGGTAGCCATAATGTTTTTCAAACGCTTCAACTTCATTAGGCTTCATCTTGCGGCTCATTGGGCCGAACTGAGAAGTTCCTTCAGTTAGCGCTGGTGGCGCAGTAGAAGAACCTGCAGCTTGAATTTGGATATTAACGTTAGGGTAAATATGTTTGAACTCTTCAGCCCATAACGTCATCATATTTGCTAATGTGTCAGAACCGACCGAAGACAAGTTACCAGAAACACCGCTGGTTTTTTCGTATATTGGTAAAGTAGGATCAATAGCAGCCATAGATGCTGCTGAGAATACGCCAGCGGCTGTAAGAGTAATCGCGCCGACAAGTTTGTTCAGTTTCATTTTAATGCTCCAGAATTAAGCGTACTAAGTTTTTAAAACGTAGTCAGTATCGACCTCATTGATGACAAGTCTATGACATTGACATGACAGTTGTGTGACACCAGCAGTAAAACTGACTTATTTGATAAAACAAATAAAAAGCCAATTAAGATCAATTGCTTACCAAAGATAGATGGTAAAAGGTTAATTTATACAATAGATAAATAACCACTAAACACATTATAAACAAGATAATTACTGCTTAAAATTATAGCAATAACGCTATATTATGACATTCATAATAATGGTTGAATTTAAGCAATTTATGCCTTACCAGCGATTGATTCAACACTATCCCCCTAAGACTAATTACATTAACATTCCTTAGTTGTTTTGAACTGATTAGGTCATTATTATTAGTTATTTGAATTGAGGTGCAGCAACAAAAAAACAGCACGAATGCTGCTTTTTAAGGATTGCACATCTAAATGCTATTTATTGCCGAACTAACAAGTGCGATGGAATAACAAAACTGAAGATACTGCCTTTGCCATACTCACTCGTTACCTTAAGCTCACTGTGATGATGGTTTAAAGCATGTTTTACTATCGCTAACCCTAAACCACTGCCGCCAGTTTTACTTGAACGCGCATTATCTACTCGATAAAAGCGTTCAGTTAAGCGGTTAATATGTTGTGGAGCGATACCCACCCCAGTATCTGCCACCGAAAACAACGCTCCGGTTGCAACACTTTGCCAATTAACCGAAATCGTTCCACCAGGGCTGGTATAACGTATTGCATTTGAAATCAAGTTGGAGCAAGCACTGCGTAATTGCAATTCATTGCCATGGGTATTCAAACCCGGTTCGCAATTAAACACTAATGTATAGTCGGTGCCAGCAAGGGCTTTGGCCTCTTCTTTAAGAATTTCCATCATCAATGACATATTAACCGTTTGCGATAAATCAATATCCACAGCATCTTCAATGCGCGACAGGGCCAACAATTGCTCAACCATAGATTGCATTCGAGTCGTCTGTTGCTGCATCAACGATAGTGGTTTGTGATTAGGAGAGTCTGCGTCTTCCATGGTTTGCATAATTTCTAAATACCCCTGCAATACTGTCAGTGGGGTCTTAAGTTCATGGGAAACGTTAGCCACAAAATCTTTGCGCATACCTTCTAACTGATGAATTCGAGTGACATCTCGAGCAATTAACAACAATTGTCGATCGCCATAGCTCATTACTCGAATTTCAAGTAATCGCTTATCTGACACCGGAGAAGGGATTTCTAATGGTTCTTTGTATTGTGCTTTCTTTATATAAGTCGAAAAATCAGGATGGCGAATAAGGTTATCAATTCTCTGACCATTATCTTGAGGCCAAACAAAGCCTAAGATTAATTGAGCGAGCTTGTTACACCATAAGATATTATGTTCTGCATCAAGTACTACTGCCGCATCTGGTAAGGCCTCAGCGCCTTGACGAAAACGAGCTAATAAAGTCGCTAACTGACCCACTCGACGACGATTCTTGCCTTGCAGGCGATATATTCCATTGAATACGCCTTCCCAGCTTCCACGCCCTTGAGGAGGCGTAAGCTTTTTATCTTTCCATAACCAGAAGTTTAAACGAGTAAGTTGACGATAAT
>NZ_PJAP01000988.1:0-2791 GCF_002836795.1 Shewanella sp. 11B5
TTATGTGGGTTATGACCAAGGTGGTTTGCTTACCGATGCCGTGATTAAAAACCCACATTGTGTGGTGCTACTTGATGAAATTGAAAAGGCGCACCCAGATGTATTCAACTTGCTATTGCAAGTTATGGATCACGGTACATTGACCGACAATAACGGCCGAAAAGCTGATTTTAGAAATGTAACCTTGGTGATGACAACCAACGCTGGCGTACAAGAAACAATCCGTAAATCGATTGGTTTTAGACAGCAAGATCACACTCAAGATGCCTTAGCTGAAATTAATAAAGTCTTTTCACCTGAGTTCCGCAATCGATTGGATTCGATCGTATGGTTTAATCATCTGGATATGACCGTTATCGCCAAAGTGGTTGATAAGTTCTTAGTTGAATTACAGGCACAACTTGATGATAAACATGTCACGCTGGATGTCAGTGATGAAGCACGAACCTTGCTTGCAGAGAAAGGTTATGACAAATCGATGGGCGCGCGCCCAATGTCACGTGTTGTCACGGAATTGATTAAACGTCCGTTAGCAGATGAGATTCTGTTTGGTGTGCTTGAACGAGGTGGTATTGCGCATATTGACGTTAAAGAAGGTGAGATCAATATTGATTGCGAGTCGTTAGAAAAAGTCTCGTAATAATCAATCCATATGCTTGAAAATATAACATAAAAAAAGATGACCCATGGGTCATCTTTTTTTATGTTTGTTAATTGCGCCCAATACCATTAATTATAAATAAGCCTTCAACTCAAAGCATTTCTTACTGTTCAATTCAATGGGTATTGATAGCAAAATGGGTATTCCCTTTTTAAATCAATAAACATAGTAGTGGATCGTATGAGGTGCTTCTGCAAAACGGATTACAACCATCGCGATGCTTGGTTGAATGCTCTGATAAAGGGATACCCATTACGTTGAACATTCGTCTTGTTTGATGCGTGTTGCTTTACGTTGAATACACTTTATTTATGCAGTTTGGTATAACAACAAAAAAACCGACAGGCAGTCGGTTTTTACATTGTTGAGGCTAGCGATTAACGTGCGCGGAAGACGATACGACCTTTTGATAGGTCATAAGGAGTCAACTGTACAGTGACTTTGTCACCCGTTAAAATACGGATGTAGTTTTTGCGCATTTTGCCAGAGATGTGGGCTATCACCACATGTCCATTTTCAAGCTCTACGCGGAACATTGTATTTGGCAAGGTCTCAAGGATAGTGCCCTGCATTTCAATGTTGTCTTCTTTCGCCATTAATTAGTTATCCCATTAGCCTTCAAATATGAAAAAATCGGGCGTATCATGCCCCAAAAACACTGAACTGTAAAGGGCGTTAACGAGAAAGAGCTGTAAGATTTTCACCAACTTGCCAACCGAGTGCTGTTAAAATTTGATATGGGCGATATTGGCGTTTGTAGTTCATTTTCCGATTTTGATCAATTTGATAGCCCAAATATAAAAAACGTTTACCCAATGATTTTGCTAATTGGCATTGGATTAAAATCATCAGCGAACCTAATGAACGGTCGGCATAATCAGGATCAAAATAACTGTAAATTGCCGAGAAGCTGCTCATCATTTCATCGGTTACGGCAACCCCAATTAATCGGTCTTGATCAAACACCTCAATAAACATGGGCGGTAACCAATCCGATAATAAAAAATCATCATATTGGGTTGGCGATGCAGGAAACATTGGCCCATCATTGTGACGTTCATTGATATAACGTTGATACAAATCATAGTGCTCAGGCCGTGAGGTATGAGTGACTTTCCAATGCAAATCTTGATTGTTTTTTAAGGTTCGTTTTTGTCGTTTTGATAATATAAAATCATTAACATTCAATCTAATAGACTGACAAGCTTGGCAGCTCGGACAACGAGGTTTGTAAATAGCATTGCCGTTACGACGAAACCCCATCGTTAGAAGTTGTTCAAACAGCGCCGCGTCTATTTGCGGTTCTTGGATCACCAGCAATTGCTCTTTATTACCTTCAATATAATTGCAATCAAAAGGCTGGCTTATTCCTACGCTGACAGATTTAGAATTCAATAAACACCTCTTGTTTGTTCCACATTGACGCTGAAGTTGCACGATCTCTGTACTGATGAAGTATCGTTAAAAACTCGCTTCTAGGTAAGGCTTTAGCCCCAAGGCTCACTAAATGAGGATTCATTACTTGCGCATCAATCAATTGAAAATCGTGTTTCACCAAGTGTTGATTCAGTATAGCAAAGGCTGCTTTTGATGCATTTGTTTGACGGTGAAACATCGATTCACCGCAAAAAATACCGCCAACCGGAATACCATACAATCCACCCACTAGCTGTTCGCCATCCCATACTTCAATAGAATGAGCATGCCCTTGAAGATGCAGTTCATAGTAGGCCATTTGTATTTCGGCCGAAATCCAAGTGCCATCTTGGCTGTTACGGGGCCCAGCACAACCGGCAACAACATCTAAAAATGCCTGATTAATGGTAAAACGCCATGCAGACTTTTTAAGAAATTTTATTAAGCTTTTACTGCCAAAAGGATGGCTCGGTGTGAACACCGCTCGAGGATCGGGTGACCACCATAAAATGGGGTCATTAGCGTTAAACCAAGGAAAAATACCTTGGTAATAGGCTTGTGCTAGGCGATCTGGACGTAGGTCTCCTCCGATGGCTAATAAACCATTCGGATCGGTAAGAGCTTGCTCTGGCGGCGGGAAGCCGATGGATTGATTTAAATAAGACAGTGAGTTCACAATTGAGTATATTATTTGTAATACCTTATCGTTAACTT
>NZ_PJAP01000989.1:0-2788 GCF_002836795.1 Shewanella sp. 11B5
TTGCTTTAAACTTATCTATATCCCAATAAATGAGGCACGCATGTTGCGGCTGCTTTTGTAACTCAAGTAATTTTTGTTTTGCGTGGCTATAAAATCCCCGACGATTAAAGCAATCAGTCAGCGGATCTGTCATCGCCAGCAACTTCATTTCTTCGGCCAAATCAGAAGCCAGCATATAAATCACAAATACTGACATCCCAACATAAGCCGCAGGTAGGGCGGTAAAGTTAACAATGGCGTAGAGCTTTATAAGTTCTACATCCATCTCTCTACCTTGGGATAGTGCGATACTCGCTGCAACCAATATGCACATTGCAAATATGAAATGCATTAACGACGCACCAATTTCGGCAGGGCGTGATTTGGTGCGGTGCTTAATAATCACCACGCTGGTGATCATCAATAACAACACATCAACGTATAAATACAACGACATTCTTAAGCCTAGGTGGGGGCTAATATACGTAAAGTAATAGGTTAGCATCATCCCAAATACGCCTATGCCTAGCAGTGTTGCGGGATGGATTTTAGTGTTAGTGCGTAAGCAATGCCCCCATGTCCCGAGCACCACCGACAGCATGGAAACACTGCAACCTATCATCCAATACAGTTCGTGAGAAAGAAATAAGCTTTTAAACAGACTATTAGCCCACAGCACTGTTGAGGCTAAAAAAGATAATGAAAACATTAACGCATATTTTTGTTTTCCCATGGTTTGCCATGTCATGAAAAAGATTATCGACAGCAGAATGCTAGAAAAAAACAAGGTGATTAAAATATACGTAAACGGACTTTCCATATGGTGACTTCCTAGCTTATGGCTTTGTTTATACAAATCCAAAACGGAGCTATGTTTACTCGAACTAGACAGCGGATTGCAGTGCTTGCTGGTAATAAATAACCGATGGATGGGGCAACAAATACTACAGTGTTTATCAACTGTAGACGGCAATAGCAGCCTTAGCCAATTGGGATTAGATAATAACTTTTGGGTGGTTAATTAATCAGCAATGATGAGGTTAGGCTGTAGCGAGTTGTTTTATCGCTTGTTCGGTTAGCGTTTCGGTATATGAGTTGATTTTGAAATGCTCAACACTCCAACCTTTAATAAAACGTTGGAAATCAGCCCAAGCCACACAATATAAAGGTCGCCATTTTTGTTGTACCTCAAGTGGATCGATTAACGGATGACACTCAGCTAGGCCTTGGGTTAGCGCGGCAAAATAATGATTAAGATAACCATTAATTAACGCTTCTGGTTCGTGATAGCTCAATACACTGCTTAACAACATTATCACGTCTTTCATGCCGCAACCTTGGCCGATATATTGAAAATCGACTGCTGCAGCATGGTCATTCTGGCTAAAACAAAAGTTAGCTAATTTGGCATCGCCATGCACCAAAGTTTGAAATGGACATTGTTTCAAGGCATCGTCGATGAGATGGGCTGCCGACTTAAGCGGGCTGTCGGGCAAAACGGCTAACTCGTCTGGTCGCGTATCTAGATGCCAATATGTGCCAATAGGCCAAAGCCATTTTGGCTCTACGTGCATGTATTTAGCATGAAAATGCCCTAACCACGTTAAGCACGCGAGTACGGTGGCAGATGTGGCGGTTTTTCTGACTTGGGTAAACCCCTGGGTATGCAAGTCCTGTAATACTAATAGGGTTTCATTGGCTTGTTGGTCTACATACAAACAACGCGGAAGAGGACTGAATTGCTGCTGTGTATGATTATTTGCATAGTGTTGGTACCAATTCACTTCTACTTGATACGACTGTAATTTACGCTGATGCGACAGTGGAGTATTCCAACCTCGAGGATGCGACTTCGGTTGAGGCAAACAGATATATTTCACAATCACCGATGAGTACTGTTTGCCTGTTACATAAGCGCGAAATAATTGGCCATAACCACCCCAAAGCGGTTGAATTACCTCTATATGAGTGACTCTATCTGCCGAAATAGCCTGACTAATTGTTTGTAAAATACGGTTTGGAATTTTCAAAGCTATCTCGTTAAGGCTATTTCTGGCTGATGTGAAGCAAGTTGCTCATTATCCATCGTTTAGCATCCATCATTTATTCAACTTATAAAGTCGGGCGATTTAGATCAAAACGTAACTCGTCAGAAATACCATAATAAGCCGATGGACCGCCAGCACGTAATACGGGTTCAGCTAATGCTGTTTGATAAATCCCTTCTGCGTTCAACAAGTGCTTTTCAATATGCACAGCCACTACTTCACCAAGTACTAGCCAAGTATCAATTTTGTCACCATTAGCTGCGGTTAACTGAATGCATTGCGACAGTTTGCATTCGAAGCTGACCGGGCTTTGCGCAATGCGATCGGCTTTAACAATGTTGCCTGCTATTGGCGTTAGTCCGGCAAATTCAAATTCATCAGTACCACGGGGTAATGCGGCAGAGGTTTGGTTCATTTGCGCGGCTAAACTGCGGGTAGTTAAGTTCCATACAAACTCGCCAGTTTCAACAATGTTGGCGACGCTGTCTTTCCAACCAGTACTGGCAAAACCGATAATTGGCGGATCGTAATTAAAGCAGTTAAAGAAACTATAAGGTGCTAGATTTCGCTGGCCTTGGGTATTGCGAGAGGCAATCCAGCCAATGGGGCGTGGGCCAATAATGGCATTGAGTGGGTTATGTGGCAGGCCATGACCTTTACTAGGTTCATAAAAATAGCGATTATCAGCACTCATATTTTACCTTCTTTATATTGTTGAGCTTGTTTTAGCGACATCAAATATTACCACATCAATTATGGTA
>NZ_PJAP01000990.1:0-2782 GCF_002836795.1 Shewanella sp. 11B5
GGCAGATGGGTATAAGAGAAAGCTGTTGAAGTAGTGGCGCACGACGGGCATTGGCTCGGACGCGGTGCCTGGTCGCCAGAATCTCAAATCCAAGTGCGGATATGGACCTTCGACAAAGAAGAAACTATCGATGCCGATTTTTTCGCCCGACGCATTAAAAGAGCCCAAGCGGGTCGTGATGATTTGATCCGCGAACAAGGTCTAACGGGCTATCGCTTAATTGCCGCTGAATCGGACGGTTTACCCGGTATCACCATAGACCGTTATGCCAATGTTCTGGTATGTCAGTTATTGAGTACTGGTGCTGAAAAGTGGCGCGATACTATCGTTGAGCAACTGGTTCTTCAATATCCGGACTGCGCGGTCTATGAGCGTTCAGATGTTGACTCAAGAAAGAAAGAAGGCTTAGTTCCTGTAGTAGGATTACTGCACGGGGAGTTACCTGCTATGCCCGTGATCATCGAAGAAAATGGTATTAAGATTGCCGTCGATGTTGTTAAAGGTCATAAAACAGGTTTCTATCTGGATCAACGTGACAACCGTGCCATGGCAGCCCGTTTTGTCAAAGGTAAATCAGTGCTTAACTGCTTCTGTTACACCGGTACTTTTGGCTTGTATGCTGCCAAAGCTGGCGCTGCGAGTATTGAAAACGTCGATGTATCAACCTTAGCGCTGCAAACTGCTCGCGATAATATGGCCATTAACAACCTTAATGATGACCATGTAAATTATAACGAAGCTGACGTATTCAAATTACTACGCCAGTACCGAGATGAAGGTAAAACCTTTGATGTTATTGTCTTAGACCCGCCTAAATTTGCCGACAATAAGTCACAACTCGATGGCGCATGTCGCGGTTATAAAGACATCAATATGATTGCGATGCAATTACTTAATCCAGGCGGAATATTACTGACGTTCTCGTGTTCAGGCTTAATGCAGTCAGACCTATTCCAAAAAGTGGTTGCCGATGCTGCACTTGATGCCAAGCGTGAAGTGCAATTTATTGAACGCATGCACCAAGCAAGTGATCACCCAATTAGTAGCGCATTCCCAGAAGGTTATTACCTCAAAGGACTCGTTGCTCGCGTTTGGTAACAGCTAAATGGATCTAATCAAAAAGGGAACAGTATCTGTTCCCTTTTTGATTCTATAAACATCGCGATCAGCTCAATGACGCCTTGTACCGCTAATACCTACCACACAATCAAAACGCGTTTAAGTCAACATGAGTATTAGCGGCATCACGATATCTTGATCTGTTTTATGTTGGAACACCCAATTTAGGGTTAACACCGTAATCATTTGCATCATGGCTGTCTTGGGCCAAGAAAACAATCAGAACGATTAAGCCAATGAGTGGAATTAATAGTATTAATTGCCACCAGCCAGAACGGCCTGTGTCATGTAACCTTCTAGCTGCAATACTCAGACTTGGAACTAATAACGCAAGACTCACTATCATTGAAATAGTCTCTAAACCAAGTACAGCTATGACAATATTGATAATGGTATAAACAAGTATAAACATCCAATATTCTTTTCTTCGCGCTCGACCAGTGAAATCAGCATACTTTTTTAACGCGCCTACAAAATAATCCATTCAGAACCTTCCTTGTTGTTGATGAAAATTAACCATGTATTAGCAGAATATCGAAAAACACTCTAGAAATGTTTTATTAATACAACATTTATAATACTTTTAATAACTTACCAGCACATTTAAGGTAAATCAATCATCCTTTAATTACTTACTCGTAGTATGCTGTCATTTTTAATAGTTCATCACTAAAATCGAAAATTTGATCTAACGTTTCAATTGGATATCTTATTTCATTTTTATCAGAATCAAATAAACCAATATACTTTTGTTTAGCATTGAAGTGTAAACGACATAGAGGTTTACGGTTGTTATCATCCAATAACACCCCGAAATAGCTTTGGGTATCTCTAGCAATAATTCGACTCGCATCTACATTTTTTCTTAAAATTGCTTTGACAATATTAAAGCCTTCAACTTCATCGTTAGTAGTCACTATTTTAGGTTTTTCATCATCTAGAAGACACTTATCCTCATCTTCTATTTTCGAGATTTGTTCATCTCCAATGGCAGATTTTAACCTTTCGTTGATGCTGTCACTTAAAAATTGCCTTAATGCTTTTTTAGTTATTTCAGTAAACTGTTGTTTTACTTTTGGAGTAAGAACACCATCGTAAGTCCTTGCAGCAAAGAACTTTATAAACTCTTCTTCAGGGTCTTTAAATTGCTCGTTTAATAGCTTTTTAATTTGATTTAAATACTTTAACTCTCCAGCAGCATTTACTATGGATTCAACATCAAATGAAGACTTAGTCAATTTCTTAAGTTCAGGGATTAAATGCTCATCTATATTTAATAAATCTAACGTTAAAAACGGTTTTTCATCCATTTTGTTAGGAGCATCTAAATCAGTAAAAAATTGATATTCTGTTCCGTTAGTCAGGATGGCTAAACGAGAGTTTGTAACAGAGAAATATCTAAATAATTGTCCGGCATGCTTAATTGATAGCTTTTCACCGTATTTTTTACATTCTATAAGAATTTGTACTTCACCATCTTTAACTAAAGCGTAGTCAACTTTCTCGCCTTTTTTAGTCGCTATATCTGCCGTAAATTCAGGGATGACTTCATTAGGGTTAAAGACATCATAACCAAGCACGGTATGAAGAAATGGCATAATTAACGCATTTTTGGTTGCTTCCTCAGTGTGTAAACTGGCAGCTATTTGGGGAATTCGTTTTG
>NZ_PJAP01000991.1:0-2781 GCF_002836795.1 Shewanella sp. 11B5
AGATAACACCGGTTAAGGACAACGATGCTTTGTGGGTGGCATAGCGGTCCTAAAAATAGCTGACCTAAAATGGATGTCTTAAATGATTGAAACTTAACTTGGGGTTATGTTTGCTGCAAGGCTGTGATTGTTGATATAATAGCGGGCTAAAAAATTTATCTATTTACAGACTTTTTTATCTCGCAATCACTGCCACATCGCCTGCAGGAATAACTATGATTAACCACTTTAGCGTACTGGGCGTCAGAGCCAATGCCAAAGAAGATGACATAAAAAAAGCCTATAAACGTTTATCGAACAAGTATCACCCTGACAAATTACTTGGGGCGTCTGACGATGAAAAACAACAAGCATCTGTTCAGCTCCAACGAGTCAAAAAAGCTTACGAAGTGTTGTCAGATAAAAAGCAGAGAAATGCTTTTATCAATGATTTTAACAACGTAATTGTTACCGATCCTACAGCCGCTATGTGCGGGTTGTGGGACGAATATTATTCCTGAGTATCCCATGGCTAAACATCTTAATATCTCACGCATTAATGAGCTAAAAAATAATGCCAATGACAATATAGAATCTTACAACGACCCTGATACGCCAAATGCACTGGCAAAGTTTACCAGCCAAATCAGAGAGATATTGTTGGCCGATCCTGGGATGCTAGATTCAGTCCCTGAATATTTACCTGTTGCACTTTATGAAAGAGTTAAGTTCTCGCCTGAGTCAAAGCGCCAATGGGCACATTGGATTAGCTTGAATATTCACCCAAGCTGGGATGAATTTAAAACGACGATTGCGTTTAACAATGCCGATCTACCTCTGGCGCTTGCGGTACGTAAATATAACGAAGATTTGCTTATCGAAAGTTGTGCCGTGGTGTATTTGTTAGAAACTCAGGGAGATACAGCGCCTAAGCCTGAGGAAGATGATTCAGATGGTCTTCATGAGCATGAACGTGATGAAAACGATGATGACGACACGGACTATGATAGCGATGAAGAAGGTTATTATGATCAATATGATGAGGATATCGAATGAACAGTCTCATTGAAATAACAGCCGCTGAAATACAAGAGCTGGCTAATGTTGAGCCTAAACAGGCCAGCAAGAGATTTGAATTGATTGCATCGTCGATGTCAGATGATCAGTTGGTTGAAGTTATCGAGAAAATGGATATCGTCACGCTGACACAAATTAACAGTCAGCATGATATTTCGTGCCCATCGATTATGTCTGAGTTAATGACTCCAGAACAGATCCGCGACATTGTCTGCCAGCAGCCGCTTTATTGGGAAGAAAAAATCAAAAGTAATGCCGAAGAGTTAATGCAGCATACTTTTGATTTTATGACTTATCTTATTCGAATCCAAGACAATGAAGAGAAACAAACCGCAATTTTAGAGTGTTTGGCTGAAGATCCTGCTGCGCTGTTTTATCTATCGATTCCGTTTATCGAGCTTATTTTAGGCGGTAGCAGCGGTGATGACGATGAGATAAACGACACTTTTGATGATGAAGCGGATGAAGAAACCGTGGGTTACTCAGATTGGCAAGCCGATGAAGAGGCACACAGTCTTAGCATTGATGACCCGCGCAGTTTATTAGCATTGATCCGCGATCGAGCGCCTAATGTTGAAAAGGCGATTAAGAACATGCTGCGTAACACCGGCTCTGACTGGCAGCTAATTATCAGCCAGTTTGCCAGCGAGTTAGTGATACAGGCGAAAGAAAAGAACCAGGTCACCGACGAGTATGCTGAAGTTGATGATATGTTTAGCTTTCTTGATTAAGGGTTCTGCAAATGCAATTGGTATTACGTGACGAAAATCAGGGTCCCTATCTGAGTCGGGTGTTGGCTTATGGCCGAACCGAAGAATTGCTCAGTAATGAGCAATTGGGACAGATCAAAGCGAAAGCCATTTTGATGAGCCTTAAGTTCGCTGATAAGTTTTATAACAAGTATAAAATGCATTTGCTTGAAGAAGCCGCGCAAGATGTCATTGGCATTGTTAGCATTGGCTTAATGGCATTATCGGACCAAAGTCAGGCTAATGCTATACGGTTGCTACTGACTGATGACGGCGTAGTTAAGTCGTTCCAGAAGGGCTGGGGGATGCTAACTAAAGTTAGTCAACACAGGCTTCATGGTAAATCTGTTTATGGCGACGTGGATAAAGTATTGCTTGATCAAGTCTCGAGTCCACCTGATTGTGACGAATGGCAAGGCTGGGCTTACTACCAAGAAGCATTAGCTGAGCATAATCGCCAGCAATCTATTAATGCCTTATTGGCACAGTTCTACATTGTCGGCACTTTTGATCCAATGGATTATATTAATCTAGAAAGTACTCTGGCAGAAGCCGTGTTATATCGGATATTTTTTGACGGTAAAAAAGTCCGTCAAGATCTTAAACGACGCATGGCTCGTATAGAACTTAAAGATGAATGGTTTAACCTCGAGTTTATCGAGCAACAAACTAAGGCTGCTTTAGCTGAATTACCTAACGAGCTTGCTGATGCAATTCGTTTAGATTTAGGTAAGCATTTTAATGCTGCATTGTTGCGGACGCTGCATTTCTCTCGTAGCTATCAAGAGTTGGCCATTCAAAATGCCTCTCCTGAACGATTGGAGCGTCTGGAATACAAAGAAGGCTTAATTGGTCTACTTGGTTGGCCAATTTATATCGACTTGTAGTTTAGCTTTAGGAAGCTTGCGAGTGAGCAAGCTTCCTACATTCACTGATTATGTCTGCCATTATTTACTTCCGGATTGCGCATCACTAT
>NZ_PJAP01000992.1:0-2779 GCF_002836795.1 Shewanella sp. 11B5
GCATTGAGCTACTGTGACTAAGCAACTCTGCTTGCTTAACACGACCTTTAGCGACAATATGCTGGCTAATAAAATACTTTTGCTGGTTAAAACCGCCTTGATTTTGGATGCTTGAGATCCCTTTAACTTTTGCATTAAATTGCCATATTTGGCCAACAACAATTTTATCTGGCTTTTGCCATGTTAATCGGTAATATCGCTGCACATTATTAAGCGCCAACGTCTCAAAAAATGCGTCTTGATGGGGTTTTGCTATAACGCGCACATCAAAACTAATCCAGTCGCGGTTTTGGCTAACTAGTGATACTATCTGCGCCTTAAACTCGATTTGTTGCGACTTTTCAACATATTGATGCATATATAGACAATGAAATAACAGGCTCAGCCAAATGACGGCGAATAAACAGCCGGCCATAAGCGGCCCTTTGCGAAGACAAAGAAGCATAGCCAAGAATAGAATGGGCAAACACCATATTGGTGCCAGCGAAGGCCATAACATCGCTGATAAAGAACAGGCGCAAAAGCCATAGATAAATCGATTCATAATGAATTAGTTAAGACATTAATCGACAAATATGCCAAAAAAATTAATACAAAGATTTATGCCAAAACCAGAAACACTCCGTGAACATAAGTATTTGCGGATGTTTGGCAAACTATTGCACAAGCCTAATTTGTGGGCATTGAATCGCAAATCAGCTCCAGGAGCCTTTGCTGTTGGGCTATTTGTGGCTTGGCTCCCCATGCCATTTCAAATGGTTGTTGCTGCAGGATTTGCCATTATGTTTAACGTCAACCTTCCAGTTGCTGTGGCGCTGGTATGGATAACAAATCCACTGACGATGCCAATTATGTTTTATGGAGCCTACTTGTTAGGCACTAAAATCCTAGGACATAAAGCACAAGCATTTCAGTTTGAAGCCAGCTGGGCATGGATTGAAGCCTCAGTATCAACTATCGGCCCGCCTTTTCTTGTTGGTTGCCTAGCACTAGCCATTATCAGTGCTTTGGTAGGGTTTATTGTCATTAAAAGCATGTGGCGCTATTCAGTTCTGTTTAAATGGCAAAAACGTAAAGGCCAGTAACACCTCATAGATTGATTAATGTACTTGTATTAAGGCCGCTACTGCGGCCTTAATACAAGTTAGAGATGTTGATTTAAATTTTGTGCCATCCGCTTTGCTAAACGCGAAAAATCTGCAATTTCTTGGTCTGTTAACCCACTTTTCATTAACTCATTCACACGTGACTCTGCGGTAGATAATTTGGTAACAATCTTAATTCCCGCAGGGCTTAAGCCTAAAAAGTAACTGCGTTTGTCGCTAGGATTATCTGATTTTTCAGCATACTTAAGGTTAATTAATTCTTTAATCAACCGTGCAAGTTGCGCCTTATCAATCAATGTTTTTTGCACTATATCATTCGCTGTTACTTGTTTATCTTGGTTAGCAATTATTTTTAACACCCGTAAATGTAATGGCGTTAACCCAAATTCAGCGCTATCAATAGCATGACGCAATGAACGCTTTACACTGTGTAATAAATTAAACAACGGCTCTTTTATATTTTCAGACATAATACATCCTCAAAATCATTTCAATACCCCAGCAGCATCAAATTCAATTACAACAACCAATAACTAGTTGACTTTGTCAACAAAAATCAATATAGTTGACATTATCTACTAACAGCAAGGTTAATGCAATTATCAGTTGCAGCAAACGAGTGATTAACCCCCAACGCTTTGCTAACCCAAACGACAGGCAAGTTATTATGAATAACCAATCAGCTAAAAAATCACCAACCCGATTAACTTATATCAGTGACATTATTGAAATAAGCCCTTATTTACGTAGATTGGTGTTGAGTGGCGAGCAACTGGCTAATTTCCCTGCCGATCAACAAGGGGCCTATGTAAAAGTATTAATACCGCAACCCGGTGAAACCACCGTAAATATGACGTTAACCGGTCCTAATACTGCGATTAAGCGCTCATATACCATCAGGGAGTTTGATCCTGTGCGTGGTCAACTTAGCTTAGATTTTGTGATAAATAAGCATACGGGGCCAGCAACCGATTGGGCAAAATTAGCTAACGTTGGCGATACCGTCGCAATTGCAGGTCCTGGGCCATTAAAAATGAATCGATTCGATGTCAATGACTACTTACTATTTGGAGACTCCACGTCTATCAATGCCGTTGATGCATTGGTAAAGCGGCTTCCCGCCAACGCTAAAGGGCATATCATCATGTTGATGAATAGCCAGCAAGAGCAAACGCTGCTCAGTCAACACCCATTATTGAAAACCCATTGGTTAGTACTAAATGACAGTATCACTGCAGAACAACAGATAGCTTGGTTATTAGATAAACTTGAACTCTTTGGTGATTTACCTGCTGTGACACAAGTTTTTGTCGGCTTAGAGGCCACCCAAGTGAGAGTAATAAAGCAATACTTGCTTGAGCAACAACAATTACCATTAAGTTCAATCAGTGCTACGGGATACTGGAAGCGAAATACTGATGCTGACACGTTTGGTAAACAAAAGCAGATGCAGCCGTTGTAGTGTCTTTTTGTTTAGTTAAGCAAAGAACTGATTAAGTGATGGGTCGTAAAAATCACAAGTTTCGACTATTTGTCATTTTAGCTTGTCATATGTGTGGCTAAAAAAGGCGCTGTTTCTTATTTCTGGTTGAGTCAATAGCATGTCCATTACCAATGAATGCAACACAATTAGCTGGTCAAAGGACTTTTTTGACGCGGTAGATTACAAGCGG
>NZ_PJAP01000993.1:0-2775 GCF_002836795.1 Shewanella sp. 11B5
AGCTAGCGGCGGCCAACCCAAGCTTTGACAACCTCTACGACACCCTCATGGGTGAACCAAGTTTTAGCTCTGAAATTTTGGAGCAATTGGTCGAGATGTATCTGGAAGACACCCAACCAAGTGTCGTCGCATTAACAGTGCCGTTTCCCGGTAATATGCTAGGCGCTTTACGTATTGCCCAAACCTGTAAAGCCATTAATCCAGACATTCCTATCGTCATGGGTGGCGGCTTTGTGAATACTGAGCTGCGCGCACTAAAAGATCCGCGCGTATTTGAATTTGTCGACTTTATCTGTCTGGACGACGGCGAACGCCCGCTTATCACTTTGCTGGAATACTTTGAAGGCAAACGTGAAATAGACGATTTAGTGCGTACTTACTTCCTTGCAGAAGATGAAAATGGCCAACCTTATGTCCACTTAAATCAAAATGATCAGCTGCACGATATTCCACAATCTGAGGTCGGCGCACCCGTTTACGACGGTCTGCCATTGGGCGACTACCTGTCTTTATGTGAAATGCTCAACCCAATGCACCGCATTTGGAGTGACGGACGTTGGAACAAACTGACCATCGCCCACGGCTGTTACTGGCGTAAATGCAGCTTCTGCGACGTCAGTTTGGACTATATCGACCGCTACGATACCGCTGGCGCCGATGCCTTGGTTGACCGTATCGTAGAGCTTGTTGAAGAAACCGGACAAACAGGTTTCCATTTTGTCGATGAAGCCTTACCGCCAAAAACATTGTTTGCCTTTGCAAAACGTCTCATAGAACGCGGCGTAGTGATCAGTTGGTGGGGCAATATTCGTTTTGAACGTACTTTTAGCCCAGCGCGTTGCCAATTACTGGCAGACTCAGGTTGTATCGCAGTCAGCGGCGGACTTGAAGTGGCGTCAGATCGACTACTTAAATTGATGAAAAAAGGCGTGAGTGTTGAGCGCGTCGCCCACGTCACTAAAGCATTCAGTGATGCCGGAATATTGGTTCACGCTTACTTGATGTATGGCTTCCCGACACAAACCGAACAAGAAACCATAGACTCGCTAGAAATGGTGCGTCAGATGATGGAACAAGGTTGTTTCCAGTCAGCCTATTGGCATCGTTTTGTCGCCACCATTCACAGCCCGATAGGCATGAATCCAGAGCAATTTGGTATCACCCTTGCTGAACGCCCTGAAATTTTATTTGCTGAGAACGATGTCGACTTCACCGACCCGACCGGAACAGATCATGAAATGCTTGGCGAAGGACTGCGTAAAGCAATCTACAACTACATGCACGGTATCGGTTTTGATCAACCAATGAGTTTCTGGTTCAACGAACCCGTTACCCGCACTTCAATGAAGAAAGACCTAATATCAAAAGCGATTAGCAACTTTATTCTTAGTAATGAAGAGTAGGTATTAAAGAGTAACTAGGGCTATCTCATTGGAATAACTAAACGCAGCTTAAATAATTGGCAGTCACATTCTGCTATACAGGCGCATCATGGCCCTACTTAATATAAGAAAGAGTAAGTGGGTCCATGGTTAGAATATTGAAGGTTGATTTATCATTGTTCTGCATAGAGAATAGCGCCTAATTGAAATAATAATTAACGTGATGCATAAAGCATAGGAACGGCAATAAGATGATGACAAAATGGGCGACACGCTTTTTACAAATGGCCGAGCTCGTAGCATCTTGGAGTAAAGATCCCTCCACCCGAGTTGGTGCGGTGATCACTGAAAACAATCGCATCGTCTCGCTAGGTTTTAATGGTTATCCTCACGGAATATCAGATAGTGCTGAAACCGATAACCGTGAAATGAAACTGCTAAAAACGCTCCATGCAGAAGAAAATGCCATTCTGCATGCCAAACGAGATCTCAGTAGCTGTGAGATTTGGGTGACACACTTTCCTTGCCCAAACTGCGCTGCCAAGATTATTCAAACAGGATTGCGCGCCGTACATAGCCCAAAGCCCAACGAAGATTTCCTGTCGCGTTGGGGGGATAAGATTAAAGTCAGCCAAGATATGTTTGAGCAAGCTGGCGTTCAAGTCGATTGGATGCAAGTAGATTAACCCTACTTTTTCACCGTCGTTCCGGAAATGCGGTTGAGCCGGAATCCAGGTGTTTATTCTTTGCATTTATGGCCTGCGTGGCACTTCATCATAGTAAAGGGTGAACAGTCTAGCTTCACTTTACTAGCTGGCTTTAAAAGGCTAGGTAAAAATTTAACAATGGATGCCATGATTAATTCGTGTCGTTTACAAGCTTTCTAAGAATATTTGCCAAGTAAAAAATAACAACCACAGAAGGCCAAGCATAAAAGCAACATCTTCTTTAATCGATGAGCCAAACTCTGAGCTATTATCACCAAAAAAGTAACCTACCGGTTTGGAGTATATTACTGCCGCTAAGCATAAACCTGGCACAAGATAATACAGCACCCAATCTTCTAAATACGTGCTTGTTTCATCGACACCCATTACAACGTAACTGTGCCCATACATCAGCAAATAGACTATGTATATTAGTACAAGAATAACGGCAAAATACTTACCCCATTTCCATTTTTTTAAATTATCCGAAAGCGACAAATCGAATTCATGATTTGAATAAATGCCAAAAAAGATCAATGGCAGTATCAGTAAACAAATGCCTAGAAAAGTACTCAAAATACAGCTCTCTCCAGAAATTTAATAATGGGAATTTAATAATGGGTGGCATGGTTAACGCCTTTACCCTGCCCCACTAAATTCACCTTTAAATTCACTTTTACCACTTT
>NZ_PJAP01000994.1:0-2775 GCF_002836795.1 Shewanella sp. 11B5
ATTGATAAACGTCATTGATAACCGTTTGAATACCGCTCAGAAACAGCGGCCTGGTCGACATAGATTAACTGACTTGATAAAGCTCTAACGGTAAACCGTCTGGATCGCTAAAAAAGGTATATTGTTTACCGGTATATTCGTCAATGCGAACGGGCTCGACAGAGATATTGCTCAGCTGCAAATGCGCCACGACCACCTCGATATCATCGACTTTGAACGCTAAGTGACGCAAACCCTGGGCTTCTGGATAACTGGGTCTTGGCGGTGCATCATTAAATGAAAATAACTCAATTTGGCTACCATCGGGCAAAGCTAAATCTAGTTTGTAAGAATCGCGTGCTTGACGGTAATGCTCGGCAACAATTTTTAGCCCTAATATTTGCGTATAAAATGCTTTTGAACGTGGGTAATCGGCACAGATAATCGCGACGTGATGAATTCCATTTAGCATGGCTGTCCTTGTAAATAGACTATTGATAATTAATCTAATTTAAACAAAAAAATAAAACCCTGATAGAACAAGTCTATCAGGGTTGATATACGCTTTTAAAGTCATAAACAAGACTAAAACAAGGTTAATAACTTCCAGAGAAAGTGGCTTAAATTAAACGCCGATTTCACCGCCGTCATCTTTAATAAACATCACTGTGGCTGCACGTGGACGAACCGTTGTGCCTGCGGGCGTTTCTTCATCTGCTCTATCAGAGTATGGCCAGTTGCCAGGATGCTGAATATTGGCAAACATTGCGGTGTAGTCTGGCGACATGGCAAAACCTGTCACTTCACAGCCGTTAGGGCCAACAAAGAAACGCTTAAGCTGAGTTTGGTTTTCAGCCGTTACCACTTGTTGGTTACCATCTGCATCTACCATCGTTGATGGCACAATCGCTAACATTTGATCGTTGGTTTCTTCGGTAACTTCAGAGGCACCGTTATCGGTTTGCACCCACAAAATACCACGTTGATCGAACGCCAAGCCGTCTGGACTAGCAAACTGGTTTAAGTCAGTTAAGCCAGATAAGTTTGTTTCAGCATCACCATCTGCAGGTGAACCAAATATAAAGATATCCCAACTAAATTCAGTTGCTGCATCACCTTCATCCCAACGGATAATATGACCAAAGTTATTATTTAAACGTGGGTTAGCAGGGTTGGTGCTGTCGGTACGTTTACTGTTGTTGGTTAACGTTAGGTATACCGTACCTGTAAATGGATCAACGGTTGTCCATTCTGGGCGATCCATTGGTGTAGCACCCACTAAGTCAGCAGCGCCAGCAGTATTTAATATAATCGCGGCTTGTGAGTCAAAGCTGCTCGCAAGCGTGCTTCCGTCGGCAGTCACCCCATCTAACGTCAGCGGTAACCATTCACCGACGCCGTCTTCGGTAAACTTAGCTGCATATAAGGTTCCGGCATTCATGTACTTATCGCCTACTGTTAAGCGGTTAGTGCTGTTAGCATCTGCAGGATCCCACGCTGCGTCAGAAACAAACTTATACAGATATTCAAAACGAGAATCGTGGCCTGAATAGAATGTGATTGGTTTGCCTTCTTCAAGTTTACCAAAGGCACAACCCTCGTGGCGGAAGCGACCTAATGCAGTACGCTTAATGGCGCGCGAGTTAGGATTGTATGGATCAATTTCAACAATATAACCGTGGCCATTGGCTTCGTTACGGTAATCGTTAGTCGCACTTGAGCCCGTTGGCGTCACATCAAAACGAGCAAATTCGTCTAAACGCTCATCGTCATTACCGGCTAAGTGGCTCCAGCCATAACGAGTGTCAGAAGTCGAAATACCAATGCGCGTTTGCTCTTGCGTTAAGGTGCCTTTATTAACAAAATAACCCGGCCAGTTTTCTTCACATGTTAGATAAGTGCCCCAAGGCGTATAACCATTACCGCAGTTATTTAAAGTACCGCGCGCTTGGCTGCCATCTGGCGAATAACGCGTTTCAAGGTGTGAGCTGTACGCTAGTGGGCCAGCAATATCCATCACGGTTGCACCGGTAAAACGACGGTTATGGCTGTCGTTTTCGACCACTTGCCATCGTCCAGAAACTAATTTAATACGGACAACTGAAATACCATGCGCGTTGATTTCTTTGCGGATTTCATCAATTACAGTGCGCTTACCATCAGCATCAAACGTTGGGCCTGTTGGATGTAAAGCATCCTGGTCAATGTATTCGTGGTTAATACACAATAAACCGTCATCTGCCGAATCATTCAACGGGAAGAAATGCATACCATCATGATGCATACCGACTGAGTTTTCCTGATCGATAGCAGTATTACTGCCATCGGCTTTCCACGCTGCAGCTTTCGAATTTAAGGGAGTTCCCCAGGGTGCTAATACATAAGCTGAATAGCCAGCAGCTACCGTCACGGCATCGGTTTTAGAACCGGCAATCGACTCAAAACCTAGTACTGCAGAACTCTTCGTTGGTGCTGTTGGCGTGGTCGGCGTTGTTGGCGTTTCTGCAACGGTATCATTGTCAGAGCCACAAGCACTTAATCCGAAGCCACCAAACGCTGTCATCGCACTAAGGCCTAAACCACGCTTAACAAAATTACGACGTGATAGATGATTCTCCATCACTTCATTGAAGGGGGTATTTTTACTGTTGTTAAAACGAGTTGGATCAAATGTCGCCTTGCTCATAAATTGTCCTTAGATATGCTCTGAAAATAACGGATCAAATATAGGTATAATTATTTGTCCGTTAAGATAAGCGTCTAATGTGACAACTCGGTTCAAACTAGATGACATTA
>NZ_PJAP01000995.1:0-2770 GCF_002836795.1 Shewanella sp. 11B5
GTTCGTCAAGGTGCTAAAGTTGCGCAAAGCTTCCAACCGGACGTCATTATCGCGTTAGGTGGTGGCTCACCAATGGATGCAGCGAAAATCATTTGGGTTATGTACGAACACCCTGAGGTTGATTTTGCTGATTTAGCGCTGCGTTTCATGGATATTCGTAAACGTATTTACAAATTCCCTAAAATGGGTGTTAAAGCTCAAATGGTTGCCATTCCGACAACCTCAGGTACAGGATCAGAAGTGACTCCTTTTGCCGTGGTAACCGATGAAGTAACCGGAAAGAAATACCCTATTGCCGACTATCAATTAACACCGAACATGGCGATTGTCGATCCTAACTTAGTCATGGACATGCCAAAATCATTGACCGCTTTTGGTGGTATTGATGCTGTCACACATGCGTTAGAAGCTTATGTGAGTGTAATGGCAAACGAATACAGTGATGGCCAAGCACTACAAGCATTAGACCTATTGTTTAAGTACCTACCGGACTCTTATGAATTTGGTGCAAAAGCGCCAGTCGCTCGTGAAAAAGTCCATAATGGTGCCACCATAGCCGGTATTGCTTTTGCCAACGCATTCTTAGGCGTTTGTCACTCAATGGCGCACAAATTAGGTGCCGAATTCCACTTAGCTCACGGTTTGGCTAATGCACTACTAATCTCTAACGTGATCCGCTTTAACGCGACAGATATGCCAACTAAGCAAGCAGCGTTTAGTCAATACGACCGTCCTAAAGCGTTGTGTCGTTATGCTGCCATTGCAGATTATTTAAAGCTAGGTGGTAAAACTGATGCTCAAAAAGTTGAAAAACTGATTGAAAAAATCGAACAGCTGAAAACAACCATTGGTATCCCTGCATCAATTCAGGATGCTGGTGTTAATGAAGCAGATTTTATCGCCAAACTGGATGAACTTGCTGAAGATGCATTTGATGATCAATGTACTGGTGCCAATCCACGTTACCCGTTGATTAAAGAGCTTAAACAAGTGCTATTAGACAGCTTCTATGGCCGAGCTTATAAAGACTAGTCGATTCTAAAATAAGCAGTAAGCTTTAAACATTACGCCTTACAATATTGTAAGGCGTTTTTTTGTCTTAACATTCCCACCGAAAATGAACCTATGGCTATTCAACTCAGTTAGCGAGACAAAGGACTGTTTGATATCCGTTTATTATCCCGAGTTGAGGTTACTTAGCTAAGGCCAGCATAACGGCCTTATTGGCATGAATTTGAGTCGTATCATACAAAGGAACATGCGTATGTTGTTGCTGCACTAATAGGGCTATCTCTGTACAACCTAAAATCACCGCCTCAGCCCCTTGCTCATATAATTTATCAATAATGCCAAGATAGCATTGTCGTGATTGCGGATTTATCGTGCCCAGACATAGCTCTTGATATATCACGTCATGAATTAATGTTTGCTCGTGTGGTGAAGGAACCAGTACCTCAATGGGATAGTTATCACTTATCCGTTGCTTATAAAAGTCCTGTTCCATGGTAAAGCGCGTGCCCAATAGGCCGACTTTACTGATCCCATCGGCTAACAACACCTCCGCTGTGGCATCTGCAATATGCAAAATAGGTATCGAGATTTGTGCTTGGATATCATCAGCCACTTTGTGCATGGTATTGGTACAAATCAATAAGAAGTCTGCCCCGCCAGCTTCAACCGCTTTAGCGGCTGTGGTTAAATGAATAGCAGTATCGTGCCACAATCCTTTATGTTGCAGGGTTTCTATTTCAGCAAAATCGACACTGTATAAACAAATTTTGGCCGAATGCAGCCCACCTAATGCAGACTTAACACCTTGATTAATGGCTTTGTAATAATTGAGTGTCGACTCCCAACTCATACCACCTATCATACCGATTGTTTTCATACTCACTCCTGTCACTGAATGCTGTACGTCTATAAAAATACTATTCCCATGATAGAAACATAATATGGGATAACAAGCTTAATGGCGGATCAATATTGTTATTTTCAGGCTTGGGTCCATTAACCGCTTTATGGAGATAAGGTGTCATGACTGACATTGATTACTTGACTGTCGTAGATTCATGTTAAGCAGGTAACAAAAAACCAGCTAATGCTGGTTTTATTGTTGCCATATAAAATGGTGCTATCAATGCATAAACGTTTGGTTGTTTACGACTTAAATGGCATTGCGCCTAAGTAATCTTTTTTACCCACTTCAACACCATTATGGCGCAAAATTGCATAGGCAGTTGTCACATGGAAATAAATATTAGGAATGGCATGTTCCAAAGCAAAATCACGCCCAGTAAGATATTTATCTTCCCAACGACGATGAGTAATTTTGCGAGTTTCTGCACCAGTAAAGTCTTCGGCTGTAAACGTGGCTAAATAATCGATAACAGAAGCGATACGAGCTTGTAGCTCCGCTAATGTCGTCTCATTATCTTCATGTTTTGGCGCACTATCTTCTTGGCCAGTTAAACGCGCTACTGCTAATTTGGCTGTATCGCACGCAAGTTGCACTTGGCGAGTTAAGTTAAATTGATCTGGGGCTAAACGTGAATTAAGTAGCACCGACATTTCAATTTTTTTAGCTTCTGCAAAGCCTTCACCTTTGACAAGGATTGCACTTAAGTTATTAAGCATTTTACTAAATTGTACAACCGTTAAATCATAAAGCATTGAGAATACCTCTTAATATAAATGGACTTGCTTTGTTATCGACTTAAACCATCAATAAATTCGTGTGAATCATTCATCATCATTTTATGGAATCGCGATG
>NZ_PJAP01000245.1:0-9213 GCF_002836795.1 Shewanella sp. 11B5
ACAATATTTCATTAAATCCTTATTTTATCCCTTGCAGCTGTTTATTAGCCGTGCGACCCTTAACCATTATTTTCTATCGGTTTTTGTTATGCCTTTTGCAGTGTCGTTAACTCCTCCTCAAATTGCAGCTGTGATTGCTGTCGCGTTTGTTGCCTTTTTAATTGGCGCCCTAATCAATCAACGATTAACTCGTAAACGATGGGAGCAGCTTAAACTGCAACATGAACAACAAACACTTCAACAGCTCAACGAAGTTCAAATTGAAATGTCGAGATTACAAGATAATCTCGATGATAAAATCGATCACAGTAATCATCTGCAAAGTAAAATAGAAGATTTGATTGCCCAACTTTCTAGCGCAGAAACTAAAGCGGATCGGGTTAACCTCGTCGAACAACAAATGGTCGACACCCAACATCGTTTAATGGAATCGCAGCTCAACTTAGCCAAGTCAAACGCGGTGCAACAAACCATTTTAGTAAAAGCAGAAACCGAGCAAAAGTCATTACAAGATAAAATAGTGCTACTCGAGTCTGCTGAAGAACGCCTTAAACTGCAATTTGAAAACCTTGCTAATCGGATTTTTGAAGAACGCAGTGAAAGCTTTAAACAACAAAATGTCTCGCAAATAGACGGCGTTCTCGGGCCGCTGAAACAACAATTAGAAGGTTTCAGACGTCAAATTCAAGAGTCGTATACTCATGAGCAATCTGAACGAAGCGCGTTGAAACACCAGTTAGATAATTTGCGCGATCTCAACTTAAAAATGAGCCAAGACGCCATTAACCTCACCAAAGCACTTAAAGGTGACAACAAGCAACAAGGTAATTGGGGCGAAGTCATTTTAGAGCGCGTACTACAAGAAAGTGGTTTACGCGAAGGCCATGAGTACCAGACCCAACAAGATTTAAAAGACGATAACGGCAAACGTTTTAAGCCCGATGTTATCGTGCATTTACCCGAGCAAAAAGACGTAGTAATCGATGCCAAAATGTCGCTCGTCAGCTACGAACGTTATTTTAATAGCGAAGATAAAGTCATTCGCGACCAAGCCATAAAAGAACATGCATTATCGATTAGGCAGCATATTAAAGGCCTTAGTCAAAAAGATTATCATAAGTTGCATGGCCTCAAGAGCCTGGACTATGTGCTAATGTTTATTCCTATTGAGCCGGCATTTTTACTGGCCATTGAATACGACCCGAGCCTGGTTAATTTCGCCCTTGAGCAAAATATTATGCTGGTGAGTCCGACTAATTTATTAGTGGCTTTGCGTACTATCAATAATATATGGCGTTATGAGTACCAAAATCAAAATGCCCAAAATATCGCCAAACAAGCAAGTCGTATTTACGACAAATTATGCGGCTATCTTGAAGACATGGAAAAACTCGGACGCGCCCTAGATACGGCAGATAAAACCTATCAAAGTGCCATGGCAAAGTTGTCTTCAGGTAAAGGCAATGTCATTAGACAAGCGCATTACATGCAGCAATTAGGCGTCGACACCAGCAAGCAGTTAGATAAACAATTGCTCAACCGTGCACTTGATGAGTCAGTTGAAAAGCACGCCAGTAATAGTTAATCGATAAAATGAGTGATTATTAATCTTTATTTAAGCAACAAGGCTAATAGTCACTCAACGCCGTAACAGATTTATTTACAGCAACACTTATTAGCAATCATTTATCACACACATACTGATAGCAAACGAAATACAGAGGCGGGGATTCTCATTTAAATGCGTAACACTTGGGCGAACACTTTAATTACAGGCGCATTATTATTTAGCACATCATTGGCCTTTATTGGCCAAGCTAATGCACTGACTTCACAACAGCAACGCTATCTTGATGCCCGCCAAGCTCTGGATAAAAAGCAGCTCGACAAGTATCAAGCCCTACGCAACCAACTCGGCGACTATCCATTAACGGTTTACCTTGATTACCACGCCAAAATCGACAGCATAGTGCAATCTTCTGGCGACAAAGCGCTCAATGCCATCAACCAATTTGATACCACGCCGCTTTACAACAATGCGCGTTATCGCTACCTGCTCAATGCTGGTAAAAAACAACGTTGGCAAGACTTTCTAGTGATAGCGCCAGACACACCTAACGATGTGCGCTTACAGTGTTATTACTACCAAGCTCAACTTGATGCTGGTAACGAAACCATGGCTTACAAAGGCATAGAACGTTTATGGGTTCATGGCTATTCACGTCCCAATGAATGCGATGCGGTGATAAACCAATGGACTAAAGCGGGCTATCGCACCCAAGAGCTCATTTGGGCGCGGATGTTGCTCAGCTTTAATGCTAGGCAATCCAGTTTGCTGAGTTATTTATCGCAAAAAGTTACCCAACACAATAACGAAGCCAAACTACTATTGTCGGTGTATCGCGATCCTAATATTTTGCGTCACATGAACAAGTTTTCCAGCTCTAAACCCATAGTGGGTGATATTGTTGATGCTGGCTTACGTAAGCTAGCGCAAAAGGATTTACATCAAGCGATTAAATTGTATGTTAAATATCAAAAGGCCAACCGTTTCAGCGATCTTGAAGCGCGCCAGCTCAATCGCTATTTAGTCCGCCGAGCGCTGATTAAGCAAGACGATAAATTGGTGGCGCATATTGATACCATGCTGCCATTACTAAAATCTGATGATTTGTACGAAATGCGCCTACGTTGGGCTATTCGTGAACAAGATTTCAGCACGGTAGAAAAGTATTTAGCGTTATTGAGCGATCAAGGTAAAGCTGATTCTCGCTGGCAATATTGGCAAGCTAAAATGACCTCTCGTCATGACAAAAACCGCGCGACGCAATTACAGTCGACCTTAAGTGGCGAGCGTAATTTTTACGGTTTTAATGCGGCTGAAGCATTAGGCAAACCTCTGGCGATGAACGACGATAATTTAACCCCTAATCCTGAGCTGCAAGCAACATTAAACCAAGACCCTGGTTTAGCGCGCGTTGTGGAATTAATGGCCTTAGATAAGCAAATTGATGCTCGTAACGAATGGCTGTATTTAATGCGCCGCCACAACAGTGAAATGACCGCTCAATATGGTCTATTAGCTTTAAAAAATGGCTGGCATGCATTTAGTGTTGAATCCAGTATTCAAGGTAAGTTATGGGATTCAATAGCACTGCGTTTTCCTGAAGCGGCTAACGATGAGTTCCTCAAAGCCAGTAAAAAGTTTTCGGTAGACATTGATGAAATCCGCGCTATTTCTCGTCGAGAAAGTGCGTTTTATCTGTATGCTACCTCTGGTGTGGGAGCTAGAGGCTTAATGCAATTGATGCCCGCTACAGCCAAACAAACCGCCAAAAAGAACAAAATACCTTTTAATAACGTAAAAGACCTGTACGACCCGAAAGTGAACATTATGTTAGGCAGTGCCTATTACAGTGAATTACTGAAGCAGTTTGGTCAAAATCGCGTGTTAGCAACAGCAGCGTATAATGCCGGTCCAGGTAGTGTTAGGCGCTGGTTAAGACAGTCTAATGGCAGCTTAGATGTAATGAGTTTTATTGAAACGATTCCTTACACTGAAACTCGCGAATATGTTCAAGCAGTACTAAGTTACCGAATGATATTCCAACAACAAAAATCATTAAATGAAGGTATGTTTAGTGCAAAAGAGCTCAGCTACCTTTATTAACCGCTAGTCGCCGTTGTTAGCTGTAAGTTGCTTGTAGTTGTTTATAGGTGTTAGTTTTTATTAGTTCGTATTCGTTTTTATTCGTTTTTATTCGTTTTTATTCACAATAGCCGCCACTCTGTGGCGGTGTATTTTGTTTCACACCCGTCAGCAAGATAACGTATGCTTTAAATATGTTATCTTGCCGAATGTTGCAAATCGCTTGCGGGTAAATGCAGTAAGCGATTTGGATCAGATAATGAGCAATCGTGGCGATATACCAAAGTGAGAAACCGAAGCGCTAAACCATAGCTAGAAATCATAGCGAGTAAGCGAGTAAGCGAGTAAGCGAGTAAGCGAGTAAGCGAGTAAGCATAGCGAGAAAGAGCGCTAGAATAAAACGACAAACCATCACTACAAACCGTCATTTACAATAAACCTACAACGGTTTATTACCAACAGTTGGAGTTTTCGTGTCGCAATCAACTATTCAAACATTACTTAACCAACTAAGCCAAGTTTTGCTCGGTAAACCTGAGCAGATAAAACTTGCCGTCGCTTGTATCCTCGCCAAAGGTCATTTACTGATTGAAGATTTACCCGGCATGGGCAAAACCAGTTTGTCTCAAGGTATTGCCAGCAGTTTAGGCATGAGTTACCAGCGGATCCAGTTTACCAGCGACATGCTACCAGCGGACATTCTTGGGGTATCCATTTACAGCAAAGAACAGCAACAATTTATCTTTCATAAAGGCCCGGTGTTTAATCAAATGTTGTTGGCAGATGAAATTAACCGCGCCAGCCCCAAAACCCAAAGTGCTTTACTCGAAGCCATGGCTGAACAACAAATTACTATCGATGGCATCACCCACCCGCTGAGTTCACCATTTTTTGTTATTGCCACCCAAAATCCGGTTGATCAAGCTGGTACCTTCCCGTTGCCAGAATCGCAACTCGATCGATTTATGATGCGGATTTCCATCGGATATCCCAGCGCAGAAGCCGAGTTAGCCATGTTAAAGTCGCGCACTCAAGCCAATAAACCAGCATCATTATCACAATGCTTAACGCCGCAAGAACTAATGCTACTGCAACAACAAGTGGCGCAAGTGTCTGCATCGGATGCGGTACTGAATTATTTAATTGCCTTGGTTGATTACTCTCGGCAACACAATGTCGCTAAAGGGTTATCGCCTCGGGCCAGTATTGCTTTGCTACAAGCAGCCAAAGCATGGGCTTTTATCAACCAACGTCAGTACGTGGTACCCGAAGACATTCAAGCAGTATTTGCCTCGGTTGCCGAACACCGCATTCGCAGTAGCAGTCAATTTCAAGGCCAAGCGTTGTCTGACACTATTCTCGCCAGCGTCAACCCAATACGTTAACGGCGCAGGCACATGGCTAAATCGACGACAGCAAACAAGCACTCTTCAGCAATCTATGCCAATGGCGCTATTAAGCCATCTCGGTTCCGTCGGTTAATTCCAGCATCGTTAACCCAACGCTGGTCAAGGTGGATAAGTAAACGCCTGCCACCGCAAAAGCAAATTACCCTCAGCCACAAAGGTATTTTTATTCTCCCCAGTGGTTTTGGATTAGTGTGGATTGGGTTGATCGTTTTACTGTATTTATTTGGCACCAATTATCAAAATAACTTAGTGATAGGCTTAAGCTTATTACTCGCCAGTGTGTTCCATACCTGCATTATATACAGCTATAAAAACCTCGCCGGGTTAACATTTAATGCCGTCACGCCACCGCAAGGTTATGCCGAAGACAGCATGCCATTTCCCATCATGTTAACCGGCCATACTCGACAAAATAATCCCGACACCACCCACCAGCAGATTTGTTTGCAATTTAGTTATCAGCGCCATGTTCGCGTTAAACAAATGCACGAGCAAACCATTGCGATTGTGCCGTTTGAACAGCCTAAGCGTGGCAAACTAAACCCTGGTCGGATCAAAGTTTCATCCTACTTTCCGTTAGGATTATGCCGCGCATGGTCCTATGTCGACTTAGACATCCAACATGTTATTTTCGCTAAACCAGAAATGTGTGATATCGAATTGGCAAGCCACATTAGCGACAATGATAACCACAATGAACACGGTAAATTACGCCCAGGTGTTGACGACTACAAAGGCTTACGCAGCTATATTCCCGGTGAATCACTTAAACAAGTGGCGTGGAAAAAATGGGCTCAGGGCAAAGGCATGTTATCCAAAGAATTTGCTGAGCCAGAAGGATTACCCGTTTGGTTAACCTTGGCCAACACATCGGGCAATGACATTGAACACAAGCTCAGCAAACTCGCATGGCAAGTCGATAAGTTAAGTCAATCGCAGCAAATATTTGGCTTAATTCTGGATGAGCATATTATCAATCAGCAAACAGGCGAAGCCCATCGAGTGGCTTGTCATACCGCCATTGCAACTTATCATGCTCCCACAAATATGAATCCCGATGTTAATCCCAGTAATGTGGCAAAATCATCTGTGGGTGAACCATCATGACCGATAACTTTGATGCCATCATTAGCCGTAATACCTTGTTTTGGTTATTAATCACCAATGTCGCCATTCTGAGCCCTTTGCATCAACAAGCCACCTTATGGAGCATTGGAATTTGTGCGATTTGCTTTGTTTGGCGCCTGGGGATTTTTCTTGGCAAAGTAGCCGCGCCACCTAAACTATTGGTGACCACTTTGGCCATTGGCGCCGCAACCACCCTCGCCTTAGTGTCGAGCCAAATAGGTTTGCTCAATGCATTGGTTAACTTATTAATATTAGGTTACGCGTTAAAGTACATTGAAATGCGCGAACTCAGAGACGTCAAAGCCATTGTGTTAGTCGGCTATTTCCTTATCGGCCTCACTTTACTTGATCAACAAAGCATGCTTAATACCCTGCACTTATTGGCCGTAGCGGTGCTCAATACCGGCGTGTTAATCAGTGTTTATCAAGACAAATCAAACAAAGTCGCTAACCTCAGTTTTAGCCTTAAAATAATCCTCCAAAGCCTACCGTTAGCCATATTACTGTTTGTGGTGTTCCCACGCCTCGGGCCACTATGGTTAGTGCCGAACATGAAAACGGCCAAAACCGGTTTGTCTGATGAAGTGTCATTTGGTGACATTAGTAAACTCACTCGTTCAGCAGAATTAGCCTTTAGAGTTGGTTTTGATAATCCAGATGGCAGCACCCTAGGACCTGCCAATCAGGATTTGTATTGGCGTACTCTGGTGATGGAAAATTATGACGGCAAAACCTGGCGTCAAGACCCCAGTATTCAACAAATTCAGCGACAAGCATACTTTAACAAGCCCAAGCGCCAAGCCCCTAACAACGTTGCTAATGCTAGCAGTAAAAAAATCGACTATGTGGTCATTAGCGAACCCAGTCATCAAAAATGGCTATATGGCTTAGATGAAGCGTTTAGTAGCAATGATCAAGTGGTTGAATTAGCAGATTATCGCTTATATTCGTTAAGGCCTGTCGATCAGCGTATGAGCTATAGAGTGACCTCATATCCTGAGACGATCATGGATCTCAAACTCGACTCACATACTCAGCAGCTAAACCTTGCGTTGCCAGCCAATAGCAATCCAAAAACCCGAAAACTCGGTTTGCAGTTCGCCAAAGATTATCCAGATCCACAAGCGCGCATTAATGCGATGATGAATTACTTTGCTGAACAAGCCTATTACTACACCTTGAGCCCGCCTAGTGTTGGCGAGCAACAAATTGATGATTTCTTGTTTGAAAACCGTGCAGGATTTTGTGCTCATTACGCCTCTGCGCTAGTGTTTATGGCACGCGCTAGCGGAATACCAACCCGTATGGTAACGGGTTATCAGGGCGGCGATTATAATGCTAAAGCGGGCTATTACAGTGTTTATCAATACATGGCCCATGCGTGGACCGAGGTGTGGTTTGAAGGCCAAGGTTGGCAACGTTTTGACCCTACCGCAATGATTGCACCGCAGCGGGTGTTAGATGGCTTTGATGCCACCTTTGACAGCCAAAGCAGCTACTTACAAGACAGCCCTTTTAGCACGCTGCACATGAAACAATACCCATGGTTAAATGAATTACGCCAGCAGTTTGCCAGTGTCGATTACTACTGGAGTGTGTGGGTATTAGGTTTTGACGAACAACGTAAACAGCAAGTATTAGCAAAATTATTGGGTGATGTTAGCAGCACTAAAATCGCTTTACTGATGATTTTTAGCTTTATCATTATCGCATTGGTTATTGCCTATTACGCTGGGTTGTTCAATGTTGATCGCCAACAAGATCCCCTTAATAAACGTTATCAACTCATTTGCCAACGCTTAGCGAAAAAAGGCATCGCCCGTCAACAAGGTCAAGCCCCGTTTGATTACGCCGCAGCGGTTAACGCACATTTAAGCGCCCTTACCCCTCAAGTGGCAGCGGACTTTACAGCCCTAAGCGATGCCTATGTGGCACTTAAATATCAACCGCTTTCGGAATCACAAACCCAGCAACAGCAGCAACACTTTAAGCGGTTATATCGCCAATTGCGTTTACGACTGCTACGAAACTAATCTTGTGCACAACATCAGCAATCATCCTGATTATTAACGGTTTTGATTGATGATTTAAGGCAGAGTCCATAGAATGAATTAATCTCAAATTAGCGGGTCGCCCATGCTTACTTTAATTCAATCTAATCAGATGGAAGTGTTATCTGAACAACTGGCCAAACTGTTGGCTATTCGTTTAGATAACGTCAGTTTATTAGCCAGTGAGCATGTGTTAGTTCAAAGCCCCGGGATGTCGACTTGGCTGCGTTTAGAAATAGCCAAACACAATGGTATCGCCGCAGCATTGTCGTTCCCGTTACCCTCTAGTTTTACCTGGCAGTTATGCCACGACTTGCTGCCCGATGTACCAAAAGATAACGCCTTTACTAAAGCGGCGATGACCTGGAAGTTAATGGACTTATTACCAAGTCTGCTAGATAACCCAGATTTTAGTCCGCTCAAACAGTACTTATCGCCTCAAGTTGATACCACAACTGATATCGCTGATACAGATATTATTGATACAGATGTAGACGCGAATACTGATACCGATATTCATACAGCAAACAGCCACGCCATATTGCAGCTCAATCAGTCACATGATGCGATTAAGCTATTTCAATTGTGTGGCCGTATTGCCGATATTTTTGACCAATACTTGGTTTACCGCCCTGAGTGGATTTTAGCGTGGGAGCAAAACCAGCCGTTATCAAGCATCGACAACCGCCTAGCATTAGATGAAAACCAGCAATGGCAACCGATCCTGTGGCGAGCATTAATCGACTATAATCAACATCATTTGCACGCAAGCCATTATCATCGCGCCAATTTACATGCCGATTTAATTACAACCTTGGCTAATCCAGATACCGATTTATCGATGTTGCCCGCTCGCTTATACGTGTTTGGTATTTCGTCCATGCCACCGCAAACCCTCGATGTGCTGTACCATTTAGCCAGTCGTATTGATGTCATTATGCTGTCTCTCAGCCCTTGCCAACATTATTGGGGCGAT
>NZ_PJAP01000996.1:0-2765 GCF_002836795.1 Shewanella sp. 11B5
GGGTTCTGCTATGTTGGCTCAGGCTAACCAGTTACCACAAATCGCTTTGTCGTTACTATAAAACTTAGTTTTAAGTTAGATAAAGGGAGATTCGATAACGGATCTCCCTTTGCTGTAAAAATAATAATCTCATTTAATAATGGTTGTTAATCTAGCTTTTACTATGTAATTAGGTAAGTTGAGGTGCATCATGGACATTCAAACCGTTACCAATAACACTAATTTTATCAATAAAGTTGAATCTACAAAAGTTGATTTGAGTAAAGTTTCTGTGGAAGATGAAATATCAGAAACGAGTCAGTTAGATCTTGATAAAGCATTTTTAGTTCAAGCTGTTCAAGATGCAGAAGAAACACAAGTAACTACACAAAAAAAAGATGAAAACTTGACAGGAGTTGCCAACGAGCTTACTGAGATGATGTCGATGATGCAAAAGGGACTGAAGTTCTCAGTTGATGAAGAGTCCGGCAAACAGGTGATTAAAGTTCAAGATGTGAGTTCTGGTGATATCATTAGGCAAATCCCTAGTGAAGAAGCGCTAAAACTGGCAGAAAAATTAAGTGAAGTGTCAGGGATTTTAATGAAAATAGAAGTTTGATTCTAACATTAACTTAATCGGCATAGTATTTGCTTTGATTATTGTTACTAGTATACAGGAGCAAGGTTATGGCATTAACAGCAACGGGGATAGGTTCAGGGCTAGATATTTCAAATATCGTCAGCGTGCTTGTAGCCGCAGAGAAAAACCCTAAAGAGGCTCTGTTTACTCAACAAGAAACCAAAATAAATGCCAAAGTCTCTGCTATCGGAACATTAAAAAGTAGTTTATCGACATTTCAAGATGCTTCCAAAAAACTTCAGAGTGGTGAACTATTAAATTTACGTACGGTTACCACAGGAGATAGTGCTTTTTTTAATGCTAAAGCAGACCGGTATGCTCAACCTGGTAGTTATGATATCAAGGTCGAACAGCTTGCTCAATCACAAAAGTTGGCTGGGGCAAATGTGGCTGACCCTTTGCAAGGCGTTGGGCAAGGAAGTTTAGATTTTTCTATTAATGGTGATAGTTTTTCTGTTGCTATCGAATCTACTGATAGTCTTTCAGCTATAGCAACTAAAATTAATAGTTCATCAGACAACGCTGGCGTTACAGCAACTATTATTAAAAGTGATGCTGGGAGCAGACTCGTTTTTACCGCAAAAAGTCCTGGAACAGATAACCAAATTACTATGACGGCAACAGATTCTAGTGGTACTGGTTTATCTGATATGTTCAATGGTGCGAGTTTAGAAATATTACAAGAAGCTAAAAACTCAATAATATATGTCGATGGGCAAAAACTAACGTCTCAGAATAATACTATTGATGATGCTATTACCGGGGTTACATTATCTCTAACAAAAGCGGATGTAGGATCGACCTCTGCACTTACAATTGCGCAGGACACTGATACAGTAAAGAGTAATATTGAGAGTTTTGTCAGTGCTTATAATGCCTTATTAACTTCAATGGACAAATTATCATCTTTTGATGTTGATAAAAAGACTGCATCGGCTTTACAAGGCGATTCGATTATCCGTTCCTTAGAGTCGCAACTTCGAAAAACGGTCAGCGAAAGGGTTAGCGTTGATGGTATTGAGTCCGCTTTATATGAGCTTGGCATCTCGACTGATAGTTCAGGAAAACTTTCAATAGACGATACTAAGCTAAGTGAAGCTGTTACTAATAATATGTCTCTCGTTGAAGGTATATTTTCAACAAGCGACACAGGGTTAGCTTACCAATTTGATGATTTAGTTAAGAGTTATACTAAGTCTGGTGGTGTGATTGATAGTCGTAATAATTCCTATACTTCAGCAACTAGTCGAATAACTGATCAAAGAGAAGCATTTACTTTGAAAATGGAGAAGTTGGAGGCTCGTTTATTGAAGCAATTTAATGCGATGGATTTAATTGTCGCCCAGCTAAATACACAAAGCTCTAGTCTGACAAATAGTCTGGCTTCCTTACCTGGCGTAGTTAGAGAGTAAAAGGAAAACTTTGATTGAATGCTGAACTTAAACTGATTAACGAAACTATTGAAGATACGTTAAATCAAATTGAGAAAATTCCTGCAGAAAATGAACAATCAGACAAGTTGGTCTCATTATTGCTTGATTCTATAGGCGCGCGTCAATTATATATCGTTTCACTGATTAATAGTGCTGTCGATGACACATTCGCTACTTTACTATCCGAACAGTTAATATTGACGAATAGTTTTAAAGATAGGGCTTCAAAAGTAATGTTTCATCGACAAAATTTATTAAATGTAAAGCGCGCTCATCAACGACAAATTAAGGTTTATCAAAACATTGATGCTAACAGGTAGGTTATTATGAGAAGTTCTTTACAGTCATATCGTAAGGTTTCGCTTGACAGCGAAATATCAGTCGCTTCGCCGCACCGTATTATTCAAATGATGTTTGCTGGTGGTCTCGAGAGGCTTGCTCAAAGTCGCTATGCCATTGAAAACCGAGATATGAATAATAAAGGTCTGTTTATTGGGAAAGCGATAGGTATTGTCAACGGCCTGAATAATAGTTTAAATATGGATGAAGGCGGTGAAATCGCTGGGAACCTTAGTCAATTGTATGACTTTATTATTATGAAAGTAACCGAAGCAAATTTGAAAAATGATACTCAAGCTATCGATGATGCCGTTGCTGTTTTAAGAACACTCAAAGAAGGGTGGGATGCTATTCCGCAAGATAAACATCACTTA
>NZ_PJAP01000997.1:0-2765 GCF_002836795.1 Shewanella sp. 11B5
CAACAGAACATAGTATCGAGCAGCCAAACGGTATATAACAAGTGAAAATAGGCTGCGTGAAGCCGTATTAAGTACCCAGTATCGCGAGTTGTCCGATTTGGTGAAGCAAAAATGCTGTCGTGCAAAGTGCCGTTGTGAAAAGTGGTAAGAAGATAAACCTTCGTTGACTCTGCTTTTTGCTCCTTAAACTATTGTTGTTTAGATTTCATGAATTTTAATATTAATTTTATTTTGATGAAAAAACCTACCGTTGTACAATAAAAATAACTAAATAAGAGGTGTTCTATGGATGGAAAATCATTAATCGTTATTTTAATAATGGTGTCAGCTTCAGCTTCTGCAGAAGTATATAAGTGTGCGGATGGTAAGTATCAAGCAGACCCGTGCGACGACCAAAGTGAACCGTTAGATTTAAGTAATGTAGGTAGTGTGGTTGCACCATCAAGAGGTTACCCTGAAAACCTAACGAACGAGACAATAGATGCAAGGCAACAGGATAGTGCTGTTAATCCGCGTGATAAAAAAGCTGAAATCGCTCAATACTTACGTAAACAAAAAATTGAACGTGAAATTAGAAACCTCGAAAAAGAACGGAAAAAAGCGTTCAAAGATCGTGATGACAAAATTGAACAATTGCGTACAACTGGTAAGCGAGCTAACAATAATTTAGCGGGTGCAACTTGGCAGCAAAGTCTAGCGCAAGAAATGACTGCAGTTATGCAACAGGGCAGTACCGAAGTCGAATCTATTGACCGTCAAATATCTGCGCTTAGGTCTGAATTAAAACAACTGTAAACCAAATAAACTAATCAATAACCGTGGCTGCCAATAGCGAGTCTTTCTTTACGCGAATTAACTAATGCTACTTACGTGTATTATCAGCTTTATCATGTTTATGAATGCTATAAGACGCCATAATTTTGGTTCCCCACTTCCATTTGCCCAATGCATTATGGCTCCCTATGGGGGTCCCCCTAGTAACTAAAAACGTTTTAAAATGTGTGAAAAAACTCAAAAAGTGAGAAGCGTTAATTCAGTGAATACAACGTCAAAGCTAGCCATACCAACAAATATACTCTATCGCATCGTGTTCTTTCCCCTAAATCAGTAGACACTTGCTTCTCGATGATGGGTTAATGATATAATTAGCCATTACTTAGGGCAGCCCAGTTGTTTTAGCCTAATTTACGACTTCCTTACTGGCTCCTTGTGCAACAACGATTACCCAAAATGCAGCTAAAAAGGTGCATCAATACCGCAAATTATGAGTATAAAAAATTCAGTGAATACAACGCCAAAGCTAGTCATACCAACAGATACGCTTGATCGCACCTTTTCCATAGCGCCGATGCTGGATTGGACAGATCTCCACTATCGTTACTTTGCACGCCTTATGTCGAGTAAAGCCTTGTTGTATACCGAGATGATCACTACGGGTGCCATATTGCAAGGTAAGGGCGACTATTTAGCATATAACGAGCAAGAGCATCCTGTGGCGTTACAGTTGGGTGGCTCTAATGCTGTTGATTTAGCGGCGTGTGCCAAATTGGCTGCTGAGCGCGGTTATGATGAAGTGAACCTCAATGTAGGGTGTCCGTCTGATAGAGTGCAGAATGGTCGCTTTGGTGCATGTTTAATGGCTGAACCTGCGTTAGTTGCGCAATGTGTTGATGCGATGAAGCAGGTAACTGATATTCCGATCACGGTAAAAACCCGTATTGGGATTGACGAGCAAGACAGTTATCAGTTTTTAACGGATTTTATTGAAACCGTGAGCGCCCAGGGCTGTAGTGCATTTACGATTCATGCGCGTAAAGCGTGGTTACAAGGGTTAAGTCCGAAAGAAAATCGTGAGATCCCGCCGTTAGATTATGATCGGGTTTACCAGTTAAAGCGTGATTATCAGCACTTGAACATTAGCATTAACGGTGGCATTAAAACCCTTGAAGAATCTAAGCTGCATTTAGCCCTGCTAGATGGCGTGATGGTGGGGCGTGAAGCTTATCAAAACCCTTATATATTGGCGCAAGTGGATCAGCAGTTGTGTGGACTCGATACAGCGGTTATTACTCGTCAGCAAGTCATTGAGCAAATGTTGCCGTATATTGAAGCTCATTTAGCCCAAGGTGGTCGTTTAAATCACATTACCCGCCATATGATTGGTTTATTCCAAGGATTGCCGGGTTCGCGTGGCTGGCGTCGTCATTTGAGTGAGAATGCTCATAAGCCTAATGCTGATATTGGGGTGGTGCTCAAAGCTGCTGAGTTTGTCGATGCAGAAGCATTGGCCAGTGACGAATCTACTTTGATATAATTCTTTCTATTAATAGGTTATATACAGAGGTTATATTCAGATGATTATGCCGCGAGGTCTTTCAATCGGATACGTTGTGAAATAAACGCCCAGGCGGTCATGTTGAAACCACTGTTAGCCTATAAAAAGCGCCTTTTATTAGGCGATTTTTGATTTTCACTCCCTTGTAAAATCAGCTCAAGAATCCATAAAGCCTGCTAGTCAGTAGTGGCTAATACAATTACCTATGATAAGACCTAGTCACTTTTTCTGATATTTTCTTAATTATTGACTCACCCATTATCTCAATTATTAACTCTTTCAGCGTGACGATTAGACCTCACATCTCACTCACCAACCATTAATCTCGCCGCTAATTCAACCACTAATCCAGTCACTTATTTAAGCTCTTATTGTGCTGTAGCATCTCAGTGTTGCGCTGATATTGGGTTATTTATGACGACTTTTTAGC
>NZ_PJAP01000998.1:0-2756 GCF_002836795.1 Shewanella sp. 11B5
TTAAATAGTCGTCAGATTTATTTGCATCTTGTCGGAGAACCAAAATTAACTGTTTATCATCAGGCTCTTGAGAATGATGATGTTACCCAAATGCCCATAAGAGCAGTATTAGCGCAGCGTAAAACGCCCGTTGATGTGTTCTATAGCGCGTAAGGAGTTTTACCATGCACTCAGTAGTACAAGCCGTCACCGATAGAATTATTGCACGCAGTAAACAGTCTCGTTCAACGTATTTAACAGCGTTAAATGATGCCAAAGCAAAAGGTGTTCATCGCAGCGCCCTAAGTTGTGGCAATTTGGCTCATGGATTTGCGGCCTGCCAGCCAGCGGACAAAGACTCTTTACGTCAACTAACGAAAGCTAATATTGGTATCGTAACCGCATTTAACGACATGTTGTCAGCGCATCAACCATACGAAACGTACCCGAATATGCTTAAGCAAGCATGTGTGGACGTAGGCAGTGTTGCGCAGGTTGCTGCCGGTGTACCTGCTATGTGTGACGGCGTGACCCAAGGTCAGCCTGGCATGGAGTTGAGTTTACTGAGTCGTGAAGTCATAGCAATGTCTACTGCGATAGGGTTATCGCACAATATGTTTGATGGTGCGTTACTGCTGGGTATTTGTGACAAAATCGTGCCGGGTTTATTAATTGGCGCGTTAAGCTTTGGTCATTTGCCGATGCTATTTGTGCCTGCGGGCCCAATGAAATCGGGTATTCCGAATAAAGAAAAAGCGCGTGTTCGTCAGCAATTTGCTCAAGGGCAAGTTGACCGTGCAGCACTGCTTGAAGCTGAAGCGAAGTCATACCATAGTGCCGGCACATGTACTTTCTATGGTACGGCTAATTCTAACCAGTTAATGCTTGAAATCATGGGCTTACAATTACCTGGTTCATCGTTTGTTAATCCTGACGATCCATTACGTGATGAATTAAGCAAAATGGCCGCTAAACAAGTTTGCCGTTTAACGTCTATGGGCACTCAATACACACCAATTGGTGAAGTGGTATCTGAAAAGTCAGTAGTTAACGGCATTGTGGGTATTCTTGCCACTGGTGGTTCTACTAACCTAACCATGCACATTGTTGCTGCTGCCCGTGCTGCTGGCATTATTGTTAATTGGGACGATTTTTCTGATTTGTCAGATTCAGTGCCATTGTTAGCACGCGTATATCCAAATGGACATGCTGATATTAATCACTTCCACGCTGCTGGCGGCATGGCATTGTTGATTAAAGAGTTACTTGATGGTGGTTTATTGCATGAAGATGTCAATACCGTTGCTGGCTTTGGATTACGTCGTTATACCCAAGAACCTCGTTTGCTTGACGGCGAACTTAAGTGGGTTGACGGTGTGACTGAAAGCTTAGATAAAGAAGTATTAACCCACCTTGCGACGCCGTTCCAAAGCAATGGCGGCTTGAAATTATTGAAAGGTAACTTAGGTCGTGCGGTGATTAAAGTGTCTGCTGTACCTGATACTAATCGTGTGATTGAAGGTCCTGCGATTGTGATTGATGATCAAAACAAACTCGATGCACTATTTCAGGCTGGTGAGCTTGACAGAGATTGTGTTGTGGTTGTTAGAGGTCAAGGCCCTAAAGCTAATGGTATGCCTGAGCTTCATAAGCTCACACCCTATTTAGGCACCTTACAGGACAAAGGTTTTAAAGTGGCATTAGTCACTGATGGCCGTATGTCTGGAGCCTCTGGTAAGGTTCCTGCCGCAATTCATTTAACCCCAGAAGCACTTGATGGTGGTCTGATTGCCAAAGTTGAAAACGGCGATGTGATTCGTGTTGATGCTACAACCGGTGAGTTAACTCTATTTGTTGACGAGAAAACACTTGCAAGCCGAACAGCAGGCAAAGTGGATTTACATCATTCAAGTTATGGCATGGGCCGTGAATTGTTTGGCGCGCTACGTAACAGTTTAAGCAGCCCAGAAACGGGTGCTCGCAGTACTAATGCGATTGATGAATTATATTAAAAATAAAAGGAAGTCGGTTATATGATTGAGCCTAATAATTGGTTGCTTCAACCTCAAGACGTATTTAAACGCAGCCCGGTTGTTCCGGTCATGGTAATTAATAAACTTGAGCATGCAGTGCCTTTAGCTAGAGCATTAGTTGCTGGCGGTATTAGTGTACTTGAAGTTACGCTTCGTACACCTTGCGCCCTTGAAGCGATTGCAAAGATTGCTAAAGAAGTACCTGAAGCACTTGTTGGTGCAGGCACTATTTTAAATGAAGCTCAGCTAAACCAAGCGGTTGCTGCTGGTTCACAGTTTATTATCACTCCTGGTGCAACTGTTGATTTACTAAAAGCAGCCAAGAAAGGTACTGTGCCATTGATCCCCGGTGTGGCTAGTATTTCTGAGATCATGGTGGGTATGGAGTTGGGTTACACTCACTTCAAGTTTTTCCCAGCAGAAGCTTCTGGTGGCGTTAATGCACTGAAATCATTCTCTGGACCATTGTCTGATATTCGTTTCTGTCCAACAGGCGGTATTAGCCCTGCGACTTATAAAGATTACTTAGCACTATCGAATGTTGATTGTATTGGCGGCAGCTGGATAGCACCGACTGATGCAGTAGACAACGAAGAGTGGGATCGCATTACCCAACTGTGTAAAGAAGCGCTTGCTGCACTGTAATCTCTTTATTGTGTGATAATTCAAAAACCAGCATCTGCTGGTTTTTTTTATAAGCATTTACTGGTGTTTTATTTTAAACCGTATACTGTTTAGCACATT
>NZ_PJAP01000999.1:0-2750 GCF_002836795.1 Shewanella sp. 11B5
AATATTCAAAGGGGTAGGGGTTTTAACCCTCCCCTCTATTTCTAAGGCGCCTGTATTCGCGGGTTGTACAACTATATATCTTTTTTTCTGGATTGAAACTCAGTACGCCAAGTTATAAGAGCTTCGATATCAAGTTGTAATTCAGATGATTCAGGAATAATTACAGTTGTTTCAGTCGATTGACTATGTTCAAAACATGAATATTTTGTCATTAAATCATCGATAAACTTACAATCATCTTTTTTTATAAAGGGAAGCGCCCCTAAACGGTTTTCAGTAGTAACGCTACGTCTATGCCTTTTTACTACCTCGTTTAATAAATCATCTTCGACGGTACGTTCGATAAGCTTTCGAAAATCAGTACAAATACCTTGTGCTAGAGCACGGTATGCATCACCACCACCACTGTTACCAGCTCGCTTAGCTTCTCCGAGACGAGTAATTAAAATATTGTTAGCAGCTTTGGTTTTGGAGTTCCATACCTGATCCCCCACAGGATGACCAGCGATTCCATCATACGACTCAATGCATATCTGATGTAATTGTGTTTTTCTGAATATGTCGCCCAATTTTTTTGCTGCATCTTCAACAGCGCCATATAAAGAAAGACGATGTGTAAAAATTAGTACCTGTCGAGTCTTCGCTAATTCAGCTAAACGAGTGGCCACACTCCATTCAAAATCATTATCTAACGACGAAATAGGATCATCGAAGATAAATGGTGCAAACATTGGTTTTTCAGCTACATCGGCAAGAAACGCAGCCAGCGCTATAATACGACGTTCACCTTCACTTAAAACTAATTCGATAGGGTGGGATTGTTTAGAATCTTTCAACTGTAATCGATGTAATATTTTACCTTTTGTAGCTTTTGATTTAACAAGTTCTATTTTTATTCTGCTGGCACCAAGTGATTTAAGTTCATTATTAAAACGAATTACATAATTTTGCGTAATGACCTTTTCTGATATTGCACTAGCTTTTGTTGATACCGAACGTGAATTTGCTAACGATTTCCAGCCCTCGAATATTTTGTGGTGTTTCAATCTTTGTAATTCAACTTTAATAGCATCTCTTTGCTGTGATACCCAAAGTCTTGCCTCAAGTTCGTTTCTATTTTTTACTGCAAACTCCCGATCAAAAACTTGTGCATCTTTATCGTATTGAGCAGCCTTCAATTCTAAAGCTGTAGAATGCTCACTTATTACTTTTTCTGTATCAGTTGCTCTATTAACTGGAGCAATAGTATCAACAATAGTCTTACTAATTAATAAATTACGGACAATAGATGCTGATTCCCAGAAAGATATTAGATGGAGCTTCCATTCCTCAGTATTTAATCCAGCCGCTTCACATTGAGTATTAATAACCTCAACAGTCGGAATACTTAGAAGATGGGCAAGTGCATCGTTATAACTTGCTTCGGCTAATTTTGCCTCTCCCTCAAGCTTGCTTTGGACAAAAGACTCAAAATCATTTAAACGTTGCTTCGCATCTAAACCGAGTTCTTGATGGCATAGAACACAGTTTGCTTCGTCGGTAACAGGAAATGAGCGATTCGGATATACAGTTTGTGAATAAGCTCTAGCAGCCTCCCACAATGATCGCCATGTGTTACTTCCTACTTGTACTAGCAGAGCAGAGCTTACCTGAGCTGCTTCGGAAGCTATTTGCCTTTTATTGTGTGCGTCTAGTTGTAATTTTTTTAAACACTCTAAGTTTGCTACACCATATGCTAAGCCCCCTTTTTTGAGACTAGCCCCTACGTTATCTGCTTGCAGTTTGGTTGTCCTGAGTTGCTTAGCCATTGCTAATGGGTCAGTAACTTCTAATCTTTTTTTAAGTTGTTCGAGTTCCTGTTGGCTCTCCAAAGTCCAAGTTACAAGTTGTTCAAAAAATACATCGGAAGTATTTGAATTTAGAGATTTAAGTTTGATTGCGACATCTGTATTTACAAAGTTATTCGGTATTTGAGGTAATGAACTAACAAGCTGATTTTGTTCCGTTTGAAGTCTTATTTTTATTTGATCACAAGCGAGGGCTAAGGATTCAAACATTCCGATAACGGGGGGAGTGTACGTTGCTGAACTTTCATTTCGTAAATAATGATTTGCTTCGTCACTATCAAAGCAATCGATAGATCTGAGTGCATCAATTGGTTCGCTATTAGCATGCCATTCGCAACTAATAAGCTTACCCTCATATTCGTACTCAACTTCGCACTTTTGCTCTGTTGGAGCAGTTCGAAATACATTGGGTTTTAATATGGCAGAGCGAGGTTTACCTGACATTTTCTTAATAATGCGTGTGTAACTAGACTTACCAGAACCATTGTGACCGAAGACAACAGTCAGATTTCCTGACGTAAACGATAAAGGTAATCTTGGCGACAGGTTTTCAATTCCTTGAACCTTACCAATGCTTCGCAATCGTATCTCACTTGAAACTGAACTCGGTCGAATCAAACCCTCAAAACTACGATTTTTAGTCACTTTTTGACCATCTACAGATTTTATTCTGAGGCATGCTAAAGATAAATGTTGTTCAGTCAGGTTTCCTTGTTCTATTAGTGTTTCAGCAAGTTCTTGCATCCAATCTTGTTGTGTAAATAGCCAAGTACGAATCTCATTATGAATATTAAGCATTGCCTGTCCTTAGTTTAATTGCAAATTCCTAATCTACTTACTTAAAAGTTCTATTGAATCGTTCAATATGTGTTGATCATTAATATTATTATTTTTTAAATTATG
>NZ_PJAP01001000.1:0-2738 GCF_002836795.1 Shewanella sp. 11B5
TTAACCAATACTTCAGGGGCGATGTTCCATAAGCCGCTGGATTACATTGGTAATAAGAGTTTCGGTGATAGCAGCGCGTATGCAAGTTATGCGGGTCAATTCATCTACGAATTTAATCTCGATGGTTGTGCAAGTCCTGGCAAAGTGTTTGTTGGCCAACGTAAAGACCCTTTCGTGGTTAACTTAGGCAAAACCTTTGATTTGGTCAACTATGTGCCTGTAGAAGGTGATAGTGCACCGGGCGCTGGCGACCAAGGTGGATTTCCAGGTGGCATCACTCAATCTGTTGATAATGATGATTTGATGGATAAAAATGTCACAGCTATTTCAATTGAAGTGCCAAAGTCTTGTTTAACCACTCAAGGCAACGGCACCATTGGTGCATGGACTACCGCCAGTTTACCGCAAGCGCGTATTTTAAATCCAAATGCCAAAGTGGGTAAAACTGAAGTCAACGGCGGTGCATTAACTCAGGTATCTCGTCTGGGTAACCCGCTAGTGAATGAGTTAGTGATTGGCTTAAAGGATAAAGACACCTTTTCGACTTCACATCCTAAAGATGACACTCAGTTTGCTGACTATGTAACACACCCGAGTTTACCAGAGTTGCTTAACATTCTATTCAAAGACGCGGTTAATCAAACGTTGGGAACAAACATTGAAACGTTAGCGCCAACTAACTTCCCTCGTACCGATCTTGTTACTGCATTTCTAACTGGTTTTGCTGGTGTTAACCAACTTGAAATGGTGACTCCTTCAGAAATGTTGCGTCTTAATACCGGTATTCCTGCAAAATCACGTGATATGCAGTCCGCTTTTGGTGTTGCTGGTGATGATTTAGCCGGTTTCCCAAATGGTCGTCGTCCTGGTGATGATGTGGTTGATATTGCACTGCGCGTGGTAATGGGACGTTTATGTTACCCCATCCCAGTCAATGGTACTGACACAGATTTAGGTATTTGTACCAGTGATGATGCCAGCGTTGGTAACGTGCCATTTACAGATGGTGCCCCTGTTGACGCGACCATGATGATGGATCACTTCCCTTACTTAGCGACGCCGCTTTCGGGCTCAAAATAAGGAACATAAGATGAATACTTCTTTACGATATGCGACGCGTCAAGCGCTTAATAATCTCGCTAAACCAGTGGTATTAATCAGTGTGCTCAGTGGCGGTTTTTTAGCTGGTTGTAATTCAGATGATGATGCGATGACCATGGTGAAAAACAGTGCGCCAATGGTGAGCAGTATAATGCTCTCCACTGTGACTGAAACGCCGGTGACAGAACAATTGATAGCCACCGACAAAGACGGTGATGCACTAACGTTTACTGTGATGAATGAACCCACGCTTGGTACGGTTAGCTTAATGCCAAACGGCGAGTTTACTTATACTCCCGTCAATGAAGTGACTGGCATGGACAGTTTTACCGTTGCTGTGACCGATGGGGTAAACGACCCTGTCGCGGCAATGGTGAACATTTCCATTGATGCTGAGCAAGTGACGTTTTCAAGCTTAAGTCGTCAGGCATTTTTACAACCAAGCCAAGCTGCACCTATACGTATTAATGGCCGCGTGGTTGAAGATGATGTATCAACGGCTGATTTTTACAACGACTTATTACTAGATTAATAGCGCGAGTTCTATTAGCTAGCTTAAGTTTATAACACAGGACCAAATATCTATCTTATTCATCCAATGAATGATTATCTCAGCTGAGAGGTAATGACTAATTAGATCGATATTCATAGCCAAGGATGGCATCAAGGAGGCGTTATGCAAGTGATATCAGGGCGATTAACACCAATGATTAAGCACCTAAAGTTTTACCTTAACATTCAATTTCACATCAATCTTGTGGTGGTTACCAGTGTATTGTTTTTGATGGTAGGTAATAGTATTGCGGCGCCATATACGCCAAAAGATACCAGTGAAGTTATTGCGACCTGGAAAGTGTTTAATGCTACCGACAAGCAAATGAGCTTAGACGACATCAGTAATTTTATAGAACAAGGACAATATCCTGGTGAAGCAGATTATCGCTATGGTCGAGCAAAAGCTTGGTTGCAAGCCCAAATGGCCAATGCCAGCCCCAATGCGCAGACCTATTATTTATATGCTCGAGTATTACAACATCAACACCAATTTGACCGGGCGATAAAGGCGTTAGAGCGCTCCATTGAATTAAAACCGACTGCGATAAATAGTTGGTTATTAAAAGCCAATATTCATCTGGTTCAGGGCGATATTGTTGGTGCAAGGCAAGCGTGTTTAACCCTAATAGGTAAAGCCGATATTTTATTGATTTCAACCTGTGCATTGGAGGTCGCGAGTCAAAATGGCAAGTTAGTCGAAAGCTATCAAGAGTTAGCTCGGTTGTATCAATTATATCAGCCTAATGATGAACCAGAAAAACGTTGGATAGTGCAAATTCTTGCTGACATGGCATTTAAGCAAGGTATGGCAGAAGAAGCATTGAGTTATTTAAATCAATTAGATATGGACAATGCTCCGGTCAGTTTGTTAGCGCTATGGTCTGATATTGAGTTGGCATTGAATCAACATCAACAGGTGTACGACACTCTCTCCAGTATTGTTAGTCGAAATGCTGTTCAAGACGACGCACTATTATTGCGCTTGGCGATAGCGGAAAAATCCCTTGGCAATACTGTTAAATGGCAATGGAGTTTTGCCCAAAGAGTTAAATTGCGTGAGCAAAGACAAGACAGTTTACATG